>LJUP01000354.1 GCA_001303955.1 Bacteroides sp. SM23_62
GGCCATTTTAATGGCTCTCCTGAAGGAGATCTTTCCCTCTACCTGACGAGCAATATTGTTCGCTACAATGGTGGCATCCGGTTCCGGCCTTTTGACTTCGTAGATATTGATCTGTACTTCCTTTTTGGTGATCTTTTTCAATTCTTCCTTGAGCTTATCCACTTCCTGTCCGCCTTTCCCAATGATGATCCCTGGTCTGGCTGTATTTACCGTTACCGTGATCAGCTTCAGCGTTCTTTCAATGATGATTTTGGAAATACTGGCTTTGGCTAGTCTCTCATTCAGGTATTCACGGATCTTGTTGTCCTCAACCAGTTTGGTGGAATAATCATTTCCCCCGTACCAGTTAGAGTCCCAACCTTTGATGATTCCCAGACGATTTGCTATCGGATTTGCTTTTTGTCCCATCTAAATTTCTTTATGATTCGTTTGTAATTGCACTATCCAGTACGACGGTCACATGATTGGATCTTTTCCTGATCCGGTGCGCTCTCCCCTGGGGAGCCGGACGCAGTCTTTTTAAGATCCTGGCACTGTCTACATATACTTCCTTTACATAGAGGCTGCTGTCTTCAATCCTGACCCCTTCATTCTTTGTCTGCCAGTTAGATATGGCTGACAGGATCAGTTTCTCAAGCTTGCGCGAAGCCTCTTTCTGGCTGAACTTGAGAATATCAAGCGCCCTGTTCACGTCCTCTCCCCTGACCAGGTCTGCTACCAGCCTCATTTTCCTGGGGGATGTAGGACAGTTTTTTAGCACAGCAAAATATTTTTTCTGCTTATCTTCCTTTATCTGGTTAGCTCTGTTTCTTTTTCTGACTCCCATTGTCTGAATTTTTTATAGCCTTATTCCAATCTTACCTGGCTTTCCCACCATGTCCCCGGAAAATCCTGGTGGGTGCAAATTCACCAAGCTTATGCCCTACCATGTTTTCCGTGATATAAACCGGGATGAACTTATTGCCGTTATGAACGGCGATTGTATGTCCCACAAAATCAGGGGAGATCACAGACCTTCTTGACCATGTCTTGATGACCGATTTCTTTCCCGAATCATTCATGTCTGAAATTCTCTTCTCAAGTTTAAAGTCAATAAAGGGACCTTTTTTCAGTGATCGGCTCATTATACAGTGTTATTTAATATTATTTCCTGGTTTTCCTTTTTTCCACAATATATTTGTTGGAGTCCTTCTTTTTGGACCTGGTCTTGTAACCTTTGGCCAGTAATCCGGTTCTGGATCTTGGGTGCCCTCCTGAAGCCCGTCCTTCTCCTCCACCCATCGGGTGATCGACCGGGTTCATGGCAACTCCGCGTACCCTAGGCCTGCGACCCAGCCAGCGGTTACGTCCTGCCTTCCCGGATTTCTCAAGATCGTGGTCAGGATTCGACACTGTACCCACAGTAGCCTTGCAAGTGGTCAATACCATCCTGGATTCACCCGATGGCAGCTTTATGATGGCATATTTCCCATCCCTGGATGTCAGCTGGGCATAGGAGCCGGCACTGCGGGCCAGGGCAGCGCCCTGTCCGGGCTTTAATTCAATATTGTGCACAATGGTACCCAGCGGCATATCACCCAGGATTAATGCATTTCCCACATCAGGTGTGGCATTCTTGCCTGACATGATCTTCTGACCAACTTTCAGCCCATTGGGTGCAACGATGTATCTCTTTTCGCCATCTTCATAAACCACCATGGCGATCCTGCCGGACCGGTTCGGATCATACTCAATGGATTTAACCACTGCGGATATCCCGTCTTTCTCACGGTGAAAATCAATCACCCTGAATCTCTTTTTATGTCCACCTCCCATATACCTCATGGTCATCCTGCCTGTATTGTTCCGGCCACCAGTTCTTTTCAAAGGTTTCACGAGAGATTTTTCAGGCGCATTCCTGGTAATTTCCCCGAAAGTGCTAATGACCTTACGTCTCTGACCTGGTGTAACAGGTTTAAATTTCCTTACCGCCATTTCTCTAGATATTGCTATAGAAATCAATCATTTCACCTTCTGCAAGGGTAACTATTGCTTTCTTATATGATTTCGTTTTACCGGTTATGATACCGCTTTTTGTATACCGTGATTTTGCTTTTCCGCCATAACGCATGGTGTTGACCGACTCAACTGATACACCATACATTTTCTCGACGGCCAGCTTGATCTGAATTTTGTTGGCATTCTTGTGTACAACAAAACCATACCTGTTCAAATCTTCCCCAAGGCCGGTCATCTTCTCGGTAACAATTGGTTTAATTAAAATTTCCATATCCAGTTAATTTAAGATGCACTCTTCTGAAGAACGTCAAGTGAACTCTCCATAAAAATCACAACAGACGCATTCATGATGTCATACGTGTTTAATTCTGAGACCGTTATGACCTTGGAGCCCGCCAGGTTCCGAGATGACAAATATATATTCTTATTCGGTTCGGATAGCACCAGTAATGACTTTTTATTGTCGACATTCAGGCTTTTGCGGATATCGTAAAACCCCCTTGTTTTAGGCACTTCCAGCGAGAAATCCTCAACTACCAGTATACCTTTGTCCTTGGCTTTATAGCTCAGGGCAGACTTTCTTGCCAGTTGTTTCACTTTATTGTTGAGCTTAAATGAATAGCTCCGTGGCCTGGGACCAAAGGTCCGGCCACCACCCCTGAAGATGGGAGATTTGATGCTGCCGGCACGGGCCGTTCCCGTTCCCTTCTGCCGCTTGATCTTTCGGGTACTGCCAGTAATATCAGCACGCTCTTTGGTCTTGTGTGTTCCCCGCCGGTTATTGGCCAGGTACTGCTTTACGTCGAGGTAAATTGCATGATCATTCGGCTCAATCTCAAAAACATCCTTTCGCAGATCCACCTTCTTACCGGTATCCTCACCTGCAATATTTAAAACTGATAACTTCATTACTTTTCAATGATTAAATATGATCCGTTTGGGCCGGGGACTGATCCTTTCAGCAGCAGCAGGTTTTGATCGTGAAGGATCTTCACCACCCGCAGGTTAATGACTTTCACCTTTTCCCCACCGGTCCTGCCAGCCATTTTCATTCCCTTAAAAACACGGGAAGGATTGGAAGATGCGCCCAGTGATCCGGGAGCCCTGTTCCGGTTGTGCTGTCCGTGCGTGGCATCATTGACACCCCTGAAGCCGTGCCTCTTAACAACACCCTGAAAACCTTTTCCCTTGGAAATACCTGATACATCCAGCCAGGTATCATCATCAAAATAATCGACTGTGATTATATCACCCGGTTTCCAGTCCTTCACAAATCCTTTCAATTCAATCGTCTTTTTCTTGGGTGTGGTTTTGGCCTTTTTAAAGTGCCCTAACATGGCGTTGGTGGTATGCTTCTCTTTTTTCTCATCATAGGAAAGCTGCACGGCATTGTAACCGTCCTGATCAACCGTCTTGATCTGGGTCACAACATTTGGTCCTACCTCAATGACAGTACAGGGAATATTCTTCCCGTCCTCATCAAATACGGAAGTCATACCAACCTTTTTACCTACTAAACCTGGCATCTTGTATGATATTTAATTATACTTTGATTTCAACTTCAACACCGCTGGGCAGTTCCAGTTTCATCAAGGCATCTATGGTCTTGGGGGTGGAACTGTAAATATCCAGCAGCCTCTTATAGGAACTCAGCTGATACTGGTCCCTCGATTTTTTATTTACAAACGTAGACCGCAGCACGGTGAAAACACGCTTATGGGTAGGTAGCGGAATGGGTCCGCTTACCACAGCCCCGGTGGATTTTACTGTCTTCACGATCTTTTCTGCTGATTTATCAACCAGATTGTGATCGTATGATTTCAGCTTTATTCTAATCTTCTGACTCATTTGATAGCTTATCGGTTATCAATAATATTCATTAAACAAACAGCGTCCTTCCCTGTATTTTCTCCAGCAGCTGTTTTGATATTTCAGGAGGAACCTCATCATAATGGGAAAATTCCATGGTGGATGTGGCCCTGCCCGAAGTAAGTGTTCTGAGCACAGTCACATAACCGAATTTCTCGGCAAGCGGCACTTTGGCCTTGATCACCCTGGCGCCTGCCTTGCTTTCCATCCCCTCAACCTGTCCCCTTCGACGGTTAAAGTCTGAAATAATATCACCCATATACTCTTCGGGTGTTACTACCTCAGCTGCCATAATAGGTTCCATCAAAACAGGATTAGCCATTTTGGAGGCGTTCCGGAATCCTATTTTTGCGGCCATTTCAAATGACAACTGATCAGAATCAACCGGGTGAGAGGAACCATCGAGCAGTGTCACCTTCAGCTTATCCAGGGGAAAACCTGCCAGCGGTCCGTTCCTCATGGCCTCCTCGAATCCTTTTTCCACCGAGGGGATGAATTCCCTGGGAACATTGCCGCCTTTTACCTCGTTGATGAACTGAAGTCCGGTTACACCATCGTCCGCAGGTTCAACCCTGAAGACGATATCAGCGAATTTCCCCCGGCCGCCCGTTTGCTTTTTAAACACCTCACGGTGCTCAATGGGCTGGGTGATGGCTTCCTTATAATTCACCTGGGGGATCCCCTGGTTACATTCCACTTTGAATTCCCTTTTCAGTCTGTCCAGCAGTATCTCCAGATGAAGTTCTCCCATGCCGTTGATAACTGTCTGCCCCGTATCCTCATTGACCTTTACCTGGAAGGTGGGATCTTCTTCCATCAATTTCCCCAGTGCCAGTCCCAGTCTATCAATATCATCCTGGGTCTTTGGTTCCACGGCAATGCTGATCACCGGGTCAGGGAATTCCATGGTCTCCAGCGCTATCGGTTTCTTGGGATCACAAAGCGTATCCCCTGTCTTGATATCCTTAAACCCGACCACGGCACAGATATCGCCTGCCTCTATCACCTCTTTGGGGTTTTGCTTGTTGGCATGCATCTGGTATAGCCGGGTGATCCTCTCCTTCCTGTTCGTGCGGGAATTCAATACCTGTTCACCAGCTTTCAGGGTGCCGGAATAGATCCTCAGGTAGGCCAGCCTCCCGACAAATGGATCGGTGGCAATTTTAAAGGCCAGTGCGGTAAGGGACTCCGACGGGTCCGGTGTTCTCTCCTCTTCCTTCTTGGTATAAGGATTGTGCCCGTAGACTGCTCCGACATCCAGTGGACTCGGAAGCAGGGCAACGATCCCGTCCAGTAAACGCTGGATACCCTTGTTCTTGAAGGCTGCTCCGCAAAATACGGGCACGATTTTCAGATCGATCACGGCCTTGCGGGTAACTTCCATGAACTCCTCAACAGTTATGGACTCCCTGTCCTCAAAGAACCGTTCCAGCAGGTCATCATCCTGCTCACATACTGCTTCAACGAGGTTCTCCCTCCATTTCTCAGTTTCATCAATGAGATCTTCCGGTATCTCCGTATATTCATACTTCATCCCCAAGGCCTCGTCTTCAACCCACTGGATGGCCCTTCTTTCAATCAGGTCAATGACACCTGTGAAATTTTCCTCTGATCCAATGGGTATCTGCATGGGGACGGGATGGGCACCCAGTTTTTCCTTGATCTCGGAGACCACGCGAAAAAAATCCGCTCCAACGCGGTCCATTTTATTTACAAAAGCAATTCTCGGTACCTTGTATTTATCGGCTTGCCTCCATACGGTCTCTGACTGCGGTTCAACGCCACCTACCGCACAGAAAACGGCTACGGTACCGTCCAGTACCCGCAGGGATCTCTCTACCTCAACCGTGAAATCGACATGTCCCGGGGTATCGATGATATTGATCTTGTATTCCTGGTCG
>LJUP01000355.1 GCA_001303955.1 Bacteroides sp. SM23_62
CCTGTCCCTGGCTGAAAGTAAAACCATCAATTATAAGTACGATCTGGCCCGGGCTCCGGCAGAAGTGTATTTCGATGGTGACAAGCTGGAAAAGATAGCCGGCAATTTGATTTCCAACGCATTTAAATTCACACCTGCGGGAGGGAAGATATCTGTAAGGCTGGCCTATATCTTGGATGCTACGGATAATGTCCCTGAATACCTTGAATTGATCGTCAAAGATTCCGGCATTGGAATACCCGTTGGCAAGCTTGATAAAATATTCAACCGATATTACCAGGTGGATGATCCGGATGCAGGCAAGCAGGAAGGGAGCGGACTGGGACTGGCGCTGACCAAAGAGCTGGTTGATCTGTACAGTGGCGAAATTACGGTTAACAGTATCCCGGGCAAAGGAAGCACTTTTACCGTCAGGCTTCCCGTGAAGGAGAGCTTTTTTAAAGAAGATGAGATGACGGTCGTGAACGGAATGGACAAGGAGGATATATATATTCCGGATCCAGAAATGCCAGTTGAGGAGATTATAGCAATGGATAATGATCCTATGGTTAGTAATCAGGACATCCGGAACACACCTGTTGTATTGATTGTGGAGGATAATCATGATCTCAGGAAATTCATCATCCAGGGCATGGATGATTTATACCAAATATTGGAAGCGGAAAACGGGTTGGAAGGATTGGATAGCGCGATTGAGGAAATACCTGACCTGGTCATAACAGATCTAATGATGCCGGAGATGGACGGACTGGAGATGTGCAAAAGATTGAAAACGGATGAAAGGACGAGCCACATACCGGTCATTATCCTGACTGCCAGGGCGGACAGGGCAAGTAAGCTGGAGGGATTGGAATCCTATGCAGATGATTACATTATCAAGCCATTCGATCAAGAGGAATTAAAGGCCAGGG
Organism: Bacteroides sp. SM23_62; assembly: GCA_001303955.1. Lineage (GTDB taxonomy): Bacteria > Bacteroidota > Bacteroidia > Bacteroidales > SM23-62 > SM23-62. The sequence goes on from LJUP01000355.1 coordinate 912, forward strand.
CCCGTAACCTGATTGAACAGCGCAGGCTCCTGCGGGAAAAATTCAAGTATGATTTTTTCATAAAAGAGCGGGGATTGGATCTTAAATCCACCGACGAAAGATTCATCCAGAAAGCTATCGAAACGGTCGAATCACACCTTGACGATCTTGATTTTAATGTAAAGGCTTTGAGCGAGAAATTAGGCGTGGGCAGCATGCAACTGTATCGTAAGATTCATGGAGTAACAGATCAAACCCCCAGTGAATTTATCCGGAACCTGCGCCTTCAGCATTCTGTCCTCCTGCTGAATAAAAGATATGACAATATAGCCCAAATTGCTTATCAGGTTGGTTTCTCCAGTCACTCCTACTATGCCAAATGCTTTCGTGAACTGTACGGGATTTCACCGGTTGAATATGTGAAAAGGCAGGCAGGAATATAGCTCTCCGATACTAACGCCAGTGAGGATGCATTATGAGAAGCTTTTCCCTAATACCGGTAAGATTTTGTTTCTTACTTCACTGAATAGTTTGTACCTGGCCCAGTCCCGAAAACTTCTATAAGATTTTTTGTCACCAGGTCTCTCATTATTCTTTTTACTGTTGGATTTGGAATATTCAATCTTGCCGCAACAGCACCAGATTTTGAACCCGGATGATCAGATAGAAATGCCAGAATAGATTTTTCCCGTGGTGATAATCTTGCTTCAACGCCTGTCCTTTCTAATTTTTCCATCAACTGTGACTGAATGTTTTTTAGCGTACTGAGGAAGAACAATACCCAGGACGTAACATCTTCTCCAGGTCGTTGAGCCTGACACTTTCTCAACTCAGTATAGTATTCCTTTTTGCGATATTCAATTTCATGTTCAAAACTGACGTATTGAATCCATTTATAACCATGTTTTAGGAGTAGCAGGGTGGAGAGTAACCTGCTTAGCCTTCCATTGCCATCCTGAAACGGATGAATACTTACAAATTCATATGTAAAAATAGCACACTTAACTAATGGATGGATTGCTGTATCTCTATTATACCAGTTAATCAGGGCTTTCATTGCATCCTCGGTTTCAACTCCTGGTGGAGTTGTTTCAAATATGATTTGAGTTGTTCCGTCTGGGAAGGATGCTTCAACACTGTTACTATGTTGTTTGTAACCTCCTTTATGCCACTGGTCTTTGGAACTGTATTTCAATAATTGATTGTGTAGATTCTTGAGTGAGTTTTCAGTAATTTTTATTGAATCCGCTGATTCTGATATCAAATCAAATACCTCGAAATAACCTACGACTTCTTGTGCATCTCTGTCTTCCAGTTTGTCAATATTCATGGTTTGTAATAAAACCTCTACTTCAGCATCACTCATCTTGGATCCTTCAATTCTGGTCGATGCACCAACGCTTCGGACAGTAGCAACCGATTTCAATTGCTTCAAAGTTTGGCCTTCTCTTTTTTCAATTGTACTCCAGGAGGCATCAAATCTATCAATGCTGCTAATCTCTGAAATTAGTTTCCAGTCGATTTTTATTTCAAAGGTATGGACCTTGCTCATAACCATACAAAGGTATAAAAAACCGACTACAATGATACGATATGATACGAAAATATACGAAAGTAAGATGAGTTCTTAATCATGTATTAGTGATACGATATGATACGAGAATATTCGTAAATGATCCGAAAAGATTAGCCGTTGATATCAGTGGAATAAGTGAAACGACAGACAGACTCTGTGCTTCTTGATTTTTAAGCTCCCGCCCCATTACGTTTTGTTATATATGTGATAGCATCTGTTATATAATTGACAGACATCACCATATGCAATATCGTAATTTTAATTGGGCAGGATATTAGCTTTCCTCCCCTAACACCAAATGTGGTGAACTATGAGATTTTTCAGCTTATTCGACAACTCAAAACGTTATGCTATGAAAACATGGTTGATCTATATTTCTGCCTTTTCGATTTTCCTCTTCTGCACTCCTGGATTTTCTCAAAATCCCGGATCAGAATATGTTCCAGACGGAGAAAAATCCGATGCAGCCTATCTATCATCATCCGAGGGAATAGTTGTTGATGTCGTGGTCCACAGTCCCGGACTGGAAAACAATCTTCTTGGCGATTCGCCCGACAGGGATGTGACGGTCTATCTGCCGCCGGGATATCACGATAATCCCTGCATGTATTATCCTGTCGTCTACTTGTTACATGGTTATAATTGTGATAATCATATTTTCCTTAAAGATGGAGGTTATAATATGGATATGAAGAATATATTGAATGATCTGATCAGCCAGGATATAATCTCCCCTTTGATCGTTGTAATGCCCAACTCAAAAAATGATTATCATGGAAGCATGTATACAAATTCAATGGTTACCGGCAACTGGGAGGATTTTATTGTGGATGATATGGTAAATTACGTGGACAGGAATTTCCGTACCTTGCCACAGCGCGAGAGCCGTGGAATTGCGGGGCATTCAATGGGGGGGTACGGTACCTTCAAGCTGGCCATGAGAAATCCACAAGTATATCATGCTCTCTATGGTTTATCTTCGGGCATGATGGTATTTGAGGATGTTATTTTGGGAATATGGAAAGAAGATTTACGTCAGGCTGTAATTTCAGATCCCGATGATTTTGAGACTTTGGATCAAGGTGTTCAATCCAGTATTGCTAAGGCTGCCGCATTTGCACCCAATCCATCCACCAAGTATTTCGGTGAATTTCCCATAACTTCAGAGGGAGTCGTGATAGACAGCATCTGGCAGAAGTGGCTGAAACATGATCCGTACAACATGCTGCCCTCACATAAGGACAGCCTGTTAAAATTTCATGCCATTCAATTCGATTGCGGAGAGTCCGATTTATTTGGGCTTTTTCCTTCCAATGTCAAATTTTCCGAGGCCCTGGATCAACATGGAATTGAACATGTCTTTGAAGGATTTGAGGGAAGCCATCAGGATAAAATAGGGGAAAGGATTGAACAAAAGGTATTACCGTTTTTTTCGGATCATCTCGCAGATACGCTGGTGAGTAATTCATTCATTCCGAATCTTTTATACTCACATTGCTTCGAAATTGATGAAAACAGCCATTTAAGAGAAAGGATCCTGCCGGATACTTGTTATTGGGATGTCGATAGTATGCAGTATCAGTTAATATATGGAGATGGTGCTGATATTTTTTCCATCAACAGCGCAACCAATGAAATCCTTGCAGACAGTGCAGAACTGGATTATGAGAAGAAAGAACTTTACGAACTATTGGTTCAGGCAAGTTATAAATATGATACCATGGAGATTACAGATACTGCAATGATTATCATCAAGCTCAGAAATATCAATGATAATGCACCCGTATTCCATGACACTACATTCAGTATCGAAGAGAACAGTCCAGCACTGACTCATGTGGGTACGCTTGGTGCTGAGGACCTTGATGGGGATATCATATATTTTGAGATTATTGATGGAAATATTAATGGAACCTTTTCGATCAGCAAACAACTGGGTCAAATCAGAATTGCAAATCCGGATTCCCTCGATTATGAGAGCATGCCCCAATTTAATCTGAAAGTAGTTGTCAAGGAACTGTTCGGACCACATACCGACACTGCAACTGTAATCATCAACATTATTGATGTTGTCACATCTATCCCCTCTGCCGAAGACCAAGATTTTCTTAAAATATATCCGAATCCGACAGGTGGAATTCTATATCTGGATGTATTGGAGAATTCGATGCAAATATCTGAAGTCGAGATAATCAATATCACAGGAAGAACCATATATCATAAAGCCGAAAGCATAGAACAGGTAGATGTCTCTGGGTTTTCCAAAGGACTATATTTCGTGAAGGTCAGGGTGAATGGGAATATGTATGTAGAAAAGGTGATAATTCAAGAATAGTATCAGGTTGCTTGGAAGTAACGTCATGAAGGGATATCTCACATTCATTCTCTGGTCCATTTCAATCTGTTTGTATTCTCAGGATGAGACCTTCGTGATAAATGATAAGGGCACATCGACCATTTCATTTGATACTGTCATTCATGAGAATGCCATCCTGGAGCCGTTTCTTTCAGAAATTTCAATCAGTTCACTGTTTTTTTCCGGCGAGATTACCCTTCATTCAAAATCCAGCCTGGTTCGGATCATCCTGGTGGATATCCATCATCATGAATACCTCATTTATGAGACCTATCCATTACTCGCAGGTACCTCGGAAATATCTATCGATAAAGCCGGGGAAGAAACCTCCTTTTTGAATGATATCATTCCTTCCAGTATAAAAGTTGATATAATTGATGCTTCGGTCCATTTGCATGAACTTGTATTCAGTGAAGATGATGTATACCTGAAAATGGCCGCGGCTGATGTCCTGAAATCTCAAAGCCAATCAAAAATCGACAGGATCAATAAGCACATCCGGGAGGCCGGTCTGAAATGGCTGGCCGGTGAGACTTCCGTATCCAGAATGACTTACCAGGAAAAAAAGACAATGTTCGGGGAAACATACCCAACCTGCAGGGATTTGAATATTACACCGGGGGTGTATTTGTGCTGCCTCGGACAACGTCAGAAGATCTAGCTTCAATGAATTTAAAATCTGCGAACAGTGCCCTTTTAGATTCTCAATTTGTAAGTGAATTCAGCTGGAGGAACCGGCATGGTAAAAACTGGGTCACTCCGGTTAAAAACCGGGGAGCGTGTAACAGTTGCTGGGCATTTGCATCAACTGCAGCAACTGAATTTCTGGTAAAATCTGTATTACAATAATCACCTGGATTATGATCTCTCAGAACAGAACCTGATCTCGTGCACCACCGGATCATGCTCGGGTGGCACCCATACAGCAGTACT
>LJUP01000356.1 GCA_001303955.1 Bacteroides sp. SM23_62
TATCTCCCGGCTCGAAAGAGTACCGGTAATAGAAAGTGGTGGTAGGCTCAGGAATATAGAACATCTCGGACAGCCATGGTTCGGTAATCTTAACCTCTCCCAGGATCTTCTGCCAGGCCCAGTCTGCATCTGGGATTTCCGTAAACTCTCCGATGGGCTCATCCAGGGGGGACACCAGGATCTCTGCCGTGGAAACCTTTACGGTCCCGGATCCGGGCAGGGAGAGAAGCCAGGGGGATTGATCCAGTGCGAGCTCTTCAAAGGTCCTGACGGAAGGGGGTGGGTCGATGGGCGGCTCATTTGTATTAAATACCAGCCAGTAGGCCTGGTAAGGCTGGAAGGCAAGTTCAACCAGGTTACCGGAAGATCCCCTGTGGTAGGCCACTGGTTCGATTTCCCCTGTTTCACAGTCCCAGATCTCCGCCCGTCCCTGTCCGTCCCGGAGCTGAACCGTACAAGTGGATAGCGTATCGCTTCTGCTCACGATCCAGTAAAAGTCACTTCCCCCGATTTGTCGATGAGCATATACAAGACTGACATTTCCGGAGAGCTTTCGGAATTGGGGTGATATTCGTCCGGCAAGCACATCCGGGAGTTTTTCGATCTTTTCGGGTTCACCCGACAGGTCGATCACGCCGGATTGCTTTCTGAGTTCCTGCATCTGCTTGAGGATCAAATCATCTGTCGCCCCAACCTCCGGGGAGCCTTCGGGAAGGTCCCCGAGAAGCACCACGATCCCCCCCTGTTTCGCGAATGCAAGTATTTTGGCGGCTGTCTCTTGTGAAAGCATAAAAGCAGGAGGGAGGACCACCGCTGAAAAAGAGTGGTTTCCTATGGTGATTTTTGAAGGTTCAATACGTGCAAGGTCCATATAATGCCTGTCTGCAATCAAATAATCGATATTGGAAGTGGTAAGTTTTTCCATGGCCTGGGTATAGACCTTATTCATCTCCACCACCCTTGGATCCCAGTATCCGTGTGCAATTTCGGCTATTCCACCTTCGCCTCCGGTTTCTGGTTTTTGATCATCAAAATAATTCGCGGACAATGCCCAGGCACTTTCCAGGGGATTTATCATCAGGACATCTGCCACAAGTCTGCCCTGCCGGTTCACATAGGAGGCCCTGCGTGCAAAATCGGTCCATAGATCCAGGTATTCGAAATACGGATTTTCAGTATACCAGTCCGCCGGAAAAGGAATGTTGGTCAGCTTGCGGTTATTGTATATGCCATGGGCCACGATATGGTTCACGCCCCATGCTGTTACCAGGTTAACGGTCCTTTTCATATCATCCGGGGACTGGCCCCAGCCCCTGACCCCCATGATCTCGCACATGAAGGGCCGGTCCTCGAACTCACACACCGACTGTGTTTCCTTGAAATCATGGACGTTCTGGGAACGCATGTCAAGGGCATCGTTACCCGGCATGGTCACCGATCGCTGTGCCCGCATCAGATCCCCGACAGCCTCTGTGATCAGCTGCAGGGATTCTTCCCAGAGATTGCTAATGCAGTACATATCCCTTTCTTCAAGCCAGTTGCTCAGCCTGCCCAGGTAGTGGGTGCAATAAATGTCCGATACCACATCGAACCAATCATACCTCGCCCTGGCCCAGAGGCCTTCCTCATCCTCCTCGGTTAACAGGGGCATCCAGGTCCTGATATCCCTGTCCTTCATTTCCTCATACCTGACGGGCAGGTATTCCGACCAGGCCATCTTCCATCCGAAGTCACCCTCATTGTCGACAAATACACCCGGGATCGACCGCCCCATATCCCTTTTAAACCTGGCCTCGTATGGTTCATGGGCAATCGGGATAAAAACATCCATCAGTCCCGTGTCAAGATAGTTTACCAGTCCCCCGTCAATCCCCGCATGGTGGTAGGTCTCATACGACCATACGGCCCACCTGCCTGCCGGGACTTCCCACTCAAGAGCCGGTCCACCGCCAATCACCTCCAGCGTCCCGGAAAGGATCTGACCCCTTTCATTCAGCCGGGCTGCCACAGAAAACTTCGATTGCGGGATTTCAATTGCCGTTCCGCCTTCAACGGTTTTTCTGGCATATCTCAGCGACGTTGCTTTCAAATCGGGCCTTGATGCAAGCACCCTTCCGGCAGCCTGGCCGCTGGGCCACCAGTATTCATCATTATAGCCCAGGGTCATACCTGCCTTTTTTGCTTCCTTAAGGGCCTTGGCGAAGGCATCAAACCATTCCTCCGAAAGCCATTGTTCTTTGGGCAATCCCCTTCGGGCATGCGTATAACCGGGATTCAGCCTTTGCCGGGTCATATTTTTTGCCATTTCCGTTGTCTGGGCTGCATCAAGCGGTGCATCCCAGAACCAGAATGTGTGTGGGGCATACCAGAGCGGGGGATCCTGAAAGGTCATTCGAAGCTCATTGAAGTCATCAGTTTTCCTTTGCCAGACCGGCTGGTATGGCTTTTTTGTGCATGCACCGGCAAGGATCAGGGAGATCATCGAAGCGAGGATGATCCGGACGGTGGGTTCAGGTTGCTTTACAGTCATTTCTGGTCATTGATCATTTCTTTGTTAATATGATATAATTATCTTTTTCTTTTTCTATTTCCCAGCCATCATTTACGATTAGGTTCCAGTTATCCGCAGATACCTTATTGTCCTGAATGCTGATTTTTTTTGCCGGTAAAATAGCCTTATCCTGATGTAATAAACATCCCCCGCCTTTCACTGTTAATTTACCCCATTCATCAATAATTTCAATTTTATCATGTACCATGCCAAGGGTGTCAAACGCTACCATTTCAGTTGGATATAATTTCATGTTCCATTTTTTAATGCTAATCGATAGTACCGGTTCTTGAATAAAAATCTGTCTGAAATGGATTTTCTGTTTCTCCTTTATCTCCCAATTCACAAATTCCCCTTTTTTAATGTTCGCAGCATCATAGTTGGCATTAATGAAATCAATATTAATGAAAGTGTCGACATCTGAAATGCCGGAAACCTTTCGAAGCAGATCTCCGAGATCATCGGTGGATTTCAGTTCCCTGGTCCAGTTCATTTTATAGGCTGATAACAATCCACCGTAAAGACTTCCTGAATAATAGGCAAAATTGGTGGCATATGATTCAAGCGGTTTGATCACCTCTTCCAGGTATTTAATGCTGATGGCATAATCCCTGAATGTAGGGCTTGTAAGCATATGTCCGGTAAATTCAGGGATGCCTTCCATGATCTCCATGTTGTTTTCATTTTCCGCTGCATTCTTATACAGGTACCTGCGTTTGGTCCGGAATTTAAGCGCATACTTAATATGTTCTATTCTGTCATCTTCATTTTCTGCTTCGTATGCCTTTTCAAGGGCCTCCCATTCCAGGCGAAGGTATATCCGGGCATACAATTCATCCAGATGGGCATTATGGTAGAGCGAGTGCGGTGGTTTTAGTCCCAGTGTATCCTGGAGCATGTGAAATATTTCATGGATCAATTGCACCTTTAAATAGGTACCGGGGAAAGGGAATGGATATGCGACCATGGCAAATGCTGTCCCCCCGAATTCAGTAAAGGAACTGGCTATGGTTTTGTTCTCCGGATAATATCCGGTATATATATTCCATTCCTGCTTCAGAAGGCCTTGTTTGTCCGGATTATTTGCAATGATCAACCGGGATTCACTGTCAACCACCATGCACGGGAGGTTCAGATCAATCCCCCATAGCTGACCGTCGTCCTGCGAGCACAGATCTTCAATGAGTGAAAAAGTCTCTTCAATGAATCGTTTATCTGCTTCAGGGATCTGAGAAAACAATACCGAAGATAGTAAGCTCATCAATACAATCCCGATCTGCCTTATCATTTCATTTATTTGTGCCTTCTGATTTTGCCGGCTTGCTTATCATACCTTTCCCGGCTAAGTAGCTCAATGGCCTGCAGTACCAGTCCGTAGTGACTTCCCGGGGGATCCTCCTCGATTTTTATATCGCGCCAGTCCCTCGCAAAATTACCCGAATAGCATAACCACATGCTTTTTCCGTCTTTGCTGATAAACTTCGATGGAATATTCAAAAAATAGCCCTGCTCTCCGAAATCCTTCATGTATACTGCCAGTTTCCAGGGACCGGTAATATGATCTGATTCAAGGATATATGAATTCATCTTTTCGACTGTCGGCCATCCGTCTGTCACGCACATGAGGTATTTTTTCAAGGGGGCATTGTAGGTGATCGTAACACAGCCACAATTGTTGTTCCAGTCGATCAGCGGCCTGATGGCATCAAATTCGGCTGTCCACACAGGCTGACCGCTGGCATCATGGCCTCCGAAGAATTCATATTTCGAAGGATCATTGATATTTTCAATGCTCGGTTTCACCCTGATCAGATAGACCTGGTCCCCGCTGATCCATGAAAGATTGGCAAACCTGGGTTCCTTGTCAGGGTATTCGGCCCCATGCCCGACCAGGTATGCGTAACCATCGGGGGAATGCTCCATATTCCTGCCAAAATCCACAAAATGGGGAGCCCCGATTTTAACGGGATATCCCCACATCCCTGTCTCATCGAAAAGGGGCTTTTCCGGGGTATGTGGACTTTCCTCCCAGGTCCTCCCGAAATCGGTCGAGATCCTGAAACCTACCAGGGGACCGAGCCAGGGCCAGTTGTATTTATCCTTTCCGAAAATGGTAGTCCCAGCAGGTGCCAGGCAATAGGTGCCGTAATACCAGACCCCGTTATGTAACAAAGATCCGCAGGGATAGCGGCCTCCGTATGGTTCCGGTGGACTGTGGGTTAATCCGAGGCTGTAGATCTTCAGGTTCGTCGGGTCATCACCTTCCGCAACCGCCTGTCCGGTTGTATATGGATTCATATAGGATATGGACAATTCCCTGCCGCCATCCAACCTGGAGACCTCCCCGTCCGTATAAGGTGAATACAGCTTATCGTCGGATGCCCAGGAAAAGTACCAGGTATCGGCCACCCGGTAATCACTGCACCTGCCTGTGAACAGGATCCCGGCTATGTCTTTTGACTTTTCAAATGGGCAGTCCCCGGGTGCATCTGACAACCATATAAATGGCTCATAAGAAATCGCAGTTCTTTCTTCCTGTGCATAAGCCATGAATATCAATCCTTTGAGAAACAAGGTCAGGATGAGGACACCAAAGGGTTTTCTGCCGTATTTCATTTTCTAAGGTTCATTTACTTCAGCATGGGACCGATCTCGATCTCACCCCAGGCATAGGGCGGTTTGCCGCGGAACGGACTCACGCCCCACGGATCCGTATTTCCTATCCAGCGTATGGCATTTGAAGCATGGACCGAACCACCGCTGGTGTTAACCCCGGGGGGAAAATGCTCCCCCTCGTCCCGGTCGTTAAAACCGGCTGCAAATCCCAGCCTCCTCCTCGCATCCGGTTCCTTGTCCAGTCCCCCGCCATACTCACTCCAGGGGATGAAGATTTCCTGGGCCTTGAAGAAATAATCGGTCTTAATATTTTCGACCTCCAGTCCGAGTTTCATTTTGGCTTCCTTGAAAGTGTAATACCTGGCCGCCATATCCCATGGGTCCGGGGTGGACCGTATAAAGCCGGACGGCCTTTCTTTCCCGGTCCCGCAGGCGATCTGGTACTGCTTGGTGGTGACAGTCAGGCCAAATACCCGTGTAAAGAAAAGATAAATATTATCCGTATCGCTTATTTCCTCCACACTGCGGCTGTCCATCAGCACATCCACCGCATCGAAATTCAGGTAAAACTGTTCGTTCTCT
>LJUP01000357.1 GCA_001303955.1 Bacteroides sp. SM23_62
GGGACCGGCATCCAGGGTATGCTGGTAGTCGTTGACCACCTGGTAATCATCTCCCAGGTCCACCACAGGCGCCTCGAAAACACCTACCTCCCTGACCAGTGTATCATTGAATGATTTCACATCTTCCGGGTAACCGACGAATACCTCGAATTCATACCATTGTCCCGTCTGGACGGATTCTGATTGTGAAAATGTAAAATCCCTCGTGTGACCGGGCAAAAAATTACTGGACAAAGTAAGATTATCCTGTACCATTGACCCTCCGTTGATCCGGTAGGCCACATTGATGGTCTGGCCGGAGGCTATGATCTGGTTCCCTGTGTTTTTGATCCTGGCTGCCACGGTGATGGATTCCGACAGTTCACAGGACGATGCCGGGGAAAGGATCCGGTCCAGTGCCACATCCGGCACATTCAGGGTAACGATCACGGAATCATGGCCGGTACATTGATGTATATCGCTTACCGTGACATGGTAGAGTCCCAGTCCCTGCTCATCCACCGTAAATGTTTCCAGTGAAGATCCATCCTGCCAGAGGTATTCGGCATACCCGGGGGTGGGTGCCAGCACATACTCAGCGGCCACCACCACGGTATCGGGACCCAGATCAATGTCCGGGTAGCCCCATACATCAAGTGTGTGATCCAGGGTATCATTGAGATCATTAAGATCCTCACCGAACACTGTATACAGCTTCATCAGGTAACTGCCCGGGGAGGAGAAATCAAACATATCCGAAAAGGTCAGATCAATGATCTCGCCCGGTCTGAAAGCCTGGGCCAGGTAGATGGTGTCTGTGAAGGCGGGGGACTGGTTCACGTTGCCAAGAACCAGGATGGTATCACCCGCAGGGATGGTGTCTGTGCCGAAATTCCGGATGCTTACCTGGACCGGCACCTGGGTTCCCATTTCACAGGCTGAAGGCGGTGAAATGAACTGGCTGACGCCCACATCGGTGACAAGATGAGAGACCTGAATGGTATCTGAAGCGATACATCCCAGGCCGTTGGTCACCCTTACCCAGTAGGTCCCCTCTGAAGGGACATGGAAAACAGAATCTGTGGAGCTGTCCTGCCACAGGTAAGTCTGGCCGCCAACGCCGGAATAGGCCCTCAATATCACCGTGTCGGGACTGGGCGTCGAAATGTCCGGTCCCAGATCAACCGCTGGCTTATTCACCAGGATCAGGCGTGAAACGGTATCATTGGATATGGCCTGGTAGAAGTGGGGATCCTCTTCGATGGTATATACCTCTGTCTGGTAATTGCCGCTCTTGCTGAAATCAAGGAGCGTTGCCAGGGTAAAATCTTGAGTGGCGTTCACCGGGAAAACCTGTGAAAGGTAAATGTATTCCTCCCCTGTCTGGACCTCACCGGACCGGTCGATATAGTATCCTACAGGTATGGAATCCCCGGGCTGCAGATCCCTGAGGCCGAAGTTTTTCAACCGGAGTGTCATCATCTGTTGCTGTCCCAGTTCGCAGGCCGATACCGGATCAAGGATATCCAGTACGCCGATATCCTTGGGGGCCTCCATGATCCGGACATCGTCCAGGGCCACCCCGTCATGCTGGTTGTTCACCTTATCGGCCATGAATGTCAGCCTGAACTGTACATTCTCCTGGCCGGCCACGGCTGCGGGGAGAAGATGCCGGATGGTCATCCATCCGCCGCTCTGGCCGCTCCATCCGTCGGTTTCAAGCGCCGACACGGCATCTCCCGTGTACCAGTTCCAGTAGCTGTCATAGCCTGAGCTGTTGGTGATCGCGGTCCACTCATCGCCATCATCCAGTGAATAGAACAGGCTGGCCCCGTCCACATCCTGTTCGGTATCCACCCAGAGCCGGGCCTCGAAAAGGGGATCGACAAGCCCGGTAAGGTCAAAGCTCGGAGAGGTAAGGTGTCCGCCGGTATCGTCTACAAGGTCCCCTTGCAACTTAAAATTATCGATATTCCATCCCTCAGCTACCGGTCCCCCGGCAGATGTATGGAAGAGAGAGAACCTGACCCTGAGCGTACTTGTATAGGTTAATGAATCAGGTACGCCGTACTGCACAAACTGGAAATCTGATTCCATGATCCCCCCTTGTGTATTTTTCCAGAGCGTGTACCAGTGGCTGCCTTCATCCGGACTCACCTCCAGTTTGACCGAATCGCCATCCTGCAGCATGATCCAGCTGGCAAAGCCCACAGTCAGGTTGCTGTAATTGTGCACATCGAAAGCAGGGGAGGTGGCCGTATAGGCCGTACCGGCGGAGATCCCGTTCTCGTAATAGTAGGGGGTTGTCCCCTGTCCCGACATATCTGTGCCGATGCAATAGTATCCATCAAAGGCAAAATAAGGGGGATACATATTGCTGGGAACGGCCCTTTCAAATTCCCCGCTGAAGGTCCATCCCATATCTGTTTCGAACCCGTCTTCAAAAATGGTCAGGTAGGGCTGGGAAAGCAGGTCGCCGTATTCCTCGGTCAGACCTGTGGCCCAGCTTTTGGTTCCGGAGGATGCGGTATTGATGACAGCCCCGTTAGGGGTTCCGTATGCCCATATGGGACTGCCCGAAGTCCTCCAGTAACCGTCATTCGGTTCGAAATTTTCCGCGTGGGGAGGGGTGTATGTCGGCACAATGTAAAGCGCTGTAGTGACCTTATCATTCCCGCTATACTGGTCCCCCGGCAGCACGGTCTTGGCCAGGACCGAGGACCTTAATCCGGGAACCGTAAGATCCACCCTGGTGGGGAAGGTGAATATGACCGAACCTCCTACAGGGATCTGCTGGGTCATGTGATTCACGGTCCAGGTTTCTCCCCCGTTGAAGGAATAGGCCACCGGAACGGGAGGGCTGATCTCTGCGCCGCCGTAATTCACGATGCGGACGGTCACGGAATCATCGGCCGTATGACCGCTTCCGCTGAGTGGATAGATCCATTCCGATACACCCACATCCTTGGAGATGAATTCACCGGTCAGATAAACATCGTCGATGTTCCAGCCCGAATAATTGTTAAGCCCGTCTGTGGGTCCCAGCTGGTACCGGATCTTCAACTGATCCGTTCTGGCATATTCATCCGGGATGGGCAACATTTCCTGTACCCATTGGAAATCACTCAGGTAGGTACTGTTCTGCCAGAAGGTATTCCATGTGCTTCCATTGTCCGTACTGACCTGTATGGATGACTGGTCCCAAACCTCTATATTAAAATAACGTTTGTAGAACAGATTGAGGTTCTTATAATATTTCACATCTATGGTGGGGGAGGTGGCCCGGTAGCTTGTGGCTTCACTCAGGCCGGGCTCATAATGGTAGGGGAAGGCCCCCAGTCCCGTGACATCGGTCCCCAGTATCTTTACACCACTGAAAGCCTGCGGAGGATTTGGATTTCCCGGCGTTCCCCCCATGCCATCGGGGGTATCGACCTCGAATTCACCGGTCAGTTCCCAGTTATGGCTTCCTTCAAAATCCTGGGAATAACGGGTCTCATAGATCATGATCTCTCCGTCGGGGGACTGGCTGCTTGACGGATAAAGGGTGTCATTGGCCAGGATGCCGCCAGCAGCCACCATCACATCCAGGATATTCCCGTGGGTGGCATTCACGTTCAGATCGTAAGTCAGCCAAAGGTAGGAATGGCCGCGTGGCAGGCTGTGGTTAAGGCCCGTAAAGCTTGCGGTTCCGGAAATAAAATTCGTGGGGGATCCCAGGGGATTGGCCGTGCTGAACAATTGATTATCAGTACTGTAAAGTTTAACCCCATTGGGCAGGATATCACTGTCGGAGGTATTCAGGGAAGTAAACTGGATACGGTCTAACATGGCGGAATCCGTATTGCCATATACTTTGAAATCCACCCTCAGAACAGGCACATTGGGTGTTCCTGAAGGTATGAAATTGGCAAATGACTGCTGGAAGTCAATGTCTCCGATCCAGAGAGGTTGCAAGCCTTTTTCCTCGATGACAATATTGTCAATACAGGTCCCGTATCCCCAGCGCGTATGTCCCTCGAAGGCAACATAGTAGGTGGATGAAAGATTGGGGAGCACCAGGGTCTGCAGTTCCCATTCATACACAGGATCCAGGTATTCATGCAGCAACACCCAGGGACCTTCCTCCGTATTTTTATAATATACACGGAGCACATCCCAGCCGGTAGATCCCTCAAATGTCCATGGGATCTGGCAGAGATAAAAACTCAGTTCCACGCTTGTGCCCCCTTCCAAATCCAGCATGGGCGTGATCAGCTTGGTACGTTCGTTATTATCCCCCTGTTTGAAGAATATGGCATTGTAGGTCCCTTCATATGCCGCAGGCGGATTCCTGGTAATATCAATCTGTTCCGGCGGCACCTGCCAGTTGTTGTCATTGGGACTGTGACCGCCGTTGCGGAATCTCCAGGGCTCACTGCCGGAAACGTATTCCTGATCCCAGGGGGGATACGGCACATACCCTGCTTCAAACCCTTCCGTCAGGTAGGTAATCTGGGAATTCCCCGCGAATACCGGGAGCATGCCCAGGGTCATTATAATAAGCTTCGGTAGTTTCATGAAAATATTAATTTTTATGGATAACCAAGTACAGATTATTACGTACAATCTGCGCATAGGTTCTAAATATTCCAATAGAAAATGTACCATAAAGGCAGGGAAGCAATCGCAAAGTGGTTGATTTATGGGGGCTTGATATTTTTTTTCTGCTGGCGGCCATCGGTTTCATTGTCGCAGGTGGACAATGAATTCTGGTTTGTCGTCCCCGAACTTTCACACCGGGGAAATACCGGAGGTACGCCCGGCACCCTGAGAATTGCCACCATGGAACTCCCGGCTACGGTCACCATCAGCATGCCGGCCAATCCTTATGACCCGGTATTGAATCCGACCGGGTTTCAGGATATTGTGGTCAATATGGCAGGAAATTCCACGGCCGCGGTAGACCTGACCCCCCTGATAGATGTGGCTGCCAATCCAACCAACAACAGGCTGGAGAACAAGCCGCTTACCGCCAGCGGGATCAATAATTTCGGATTGCACATCACGGCCACCAATATGATCACTGCCTACTGGGAGGTGAACTATGATTTTGGATCCGACCTTTGGACATTGAAGGGGGCCAACGGACTCGGGACCCTTTTTTATACCCCTTTCCAGACAGTTTACAACAACCGGAATATAATCCCCAGGGCCTATTCCGCCATAGATATTGTGGCCACGGAACCCAACACCCAGGTCACCATCACCCTGCCCCCGGGGATAGCCGCCAGCTATGGCTTTTTTCTTACCCCGATACCGGCCGGCGGCACCTATGTGGTGACGCTGAACAGGGGACAGACCTTTTCTGTTTTTCCACGTAATTACAGTATCCTGGCGGCCGACCGGCTGGCAGGGACCAGGATAGAATCCACCGCACCCGTGGCCGTGACGGTAAAAGACGATGCCATCGCCTCGGGTTCACAGGGCCAGGATCTGGTGGGAGACCAGCTGGTACCGGTGGACGTCGTCGGCGACAATTACATTGTGCCCGAGATCAACAATCCCAACCATGTATATGTATTGGCGACCGAAGACAATACCAACATCTATGTATATGGTGTGGACGGTTTGCCTATTGGTCCCACTCCCTACGTGACGCTCAACGCGGGACAGCAGGCACTGGTGACGGTCCCGGGAGGGACCAAGTACAACCGCATCACCTCCAGGGTCAATCCCCTCGATCCGGCCAAGAACTTTTATGTTTTCCAGATGGGGATA
>LJUP01000358.1 GCA_001303955.1 Bacteroides sp. SM23_62
ATATGCTGGATGGAGTGAGTATGCAGCCCATTATTTCAGATCCGGACCAGTCAACCAGGGATTTCATTTTTTCTGAAAATGGTTATACCCGCTCGGTAAGCGATGGGACCTATAAATATATCGCGCTTAGATATCCTGAAATGTTGATCAATAAAATGGAGTCAGGTGAAATTGATTATGTACCCAGTTATGTGAAGGCCTGGCCCCAGGCGCATTCAGCCATTGCCATGAATGGCTTCCCCTGTTATTTTGATCAGGATCAGTTTTACAATCTCACAGATGACCCTTATGAGCAAGAGAATTTGTATAACACCATGCGGGACTCTAAAGAATTCAGGGTACTTAAGGCTGCCCTGGAAGCACATCTTGAATCATTTGATCATCCTTTTGACCTTACTCAAATTCCATTTTTGGAAACGCAGGAATATAGAAAGCTTGCTGAAAAAAACCTGGAATTTGATCTGCTATCGATACCCTGGTTAAGCAGGGATCATGGTTTCATCAGCTGGCCACCGGAAGAAGATTAATACCTTATTAGATTAACTTTAATAATTCTTTAACAATTAAATTATTATAATGAAAAAAATGTTCTTATTAATGGCGCTTGTGATTAGCACCAGTATTTATTTTAAAACTCAAGCAGAAAGCAGCCCTGCGACTGCAAGTGAAACAAAAACAAACAAGGAAGTCATGAAAAACGGAGAGCAAATATTTATTGAACATGCAGATAAGTGCCTCGCGATAATAGAGAAGGCAGCTCAAAAACTATCCATTACAGGAGCGGCGATGATTGCATTTATCCCGGGTGATGTGTCAGAATCATGGATTTCAAAAATGAAAGTTATCGGCAGGCTTGCCAATGATGAAGCAAATTTCCTAGCGATAGCTTATGCTAAGGCTTCTGAAATGGCCGTTACACATAAAGATAGTGGGAACGAAGAGAGGAATGACATAACAGGGGAATTTGGATGGCAAGGTGGAGTAATTATTAAAGTTGATTCAGGATATTTAGTGGGTGCTTTTTCAGGAGGAACCGGTCAACAGGATGCGGATGTAGCAAAAGAGGGTTTGGATTGGTTATCTGAATATTATTAGTAGTAAAAGTTACGACTTAATCTGATAGTTTGGGGTTAATTTAGATTTGAGAGACTAAGTTAATCAATCCCAAAACTATCAGATTTGAATAAAAAAATTTTGAATATTATAATATTATAATATTTTCGTTTTAAGATACCCACATCTTACAGAGTTCCACCACATAGCACCTGGCAATATTTCACTTCAGTTTTCATTCATTTGAGGAAGAATAATAGTAGGGTTATAATTACCAGTGTTAATGTGTACTTATTCTTCCAATAATAATGGGATAAATACACCTGGTGTATATATTCCTTAAATTAGACAATTTCCCACCATTTCGCATACCGGCAAACCGGTTGGCAGAAATGAAATCAATCTAATATTTTATTTAAGCTTCCTTGCCAATAACATCAATCAGCGCTTTGATATATCCAAATGCAAAGGCGCGACCTTGAAGACCACTCGCCGGATCTTCATGATGGGGAATATGATCAGGCATTACCATACCATCGTATCCAACATTCTTTAATGCGGTAATAATCTGTGCAAAATCCATATCTCCATTATCAGGATACACTTCTTGGAAATGATTCCATCCCCCTTTAATATTACGTAAATGGACATTAAAAATCTGATTGCGGTCACCCACCCATTTAATGATGGGTAAAATTTCAGTGTTG
The DNA here is from genome assembly GCA_001303955.1 of Bacteroides sp. SM23_62. Lineage (GTDB taxonomy): Bacteria > Bacteroidota > Bacteroidia > Bacteroidales > SM23-62 > SM23-62. The sequence goes on from LJUP01000358.1 coordinate 1,761, forward strand.
GGGTCTTTCAGCCCTGAAGCCACAGTGCCCAGGCAAAGGTTGAAGCCATGTGCAGGGCTTTCGTATAGCTGGGCAAATCTTTTGATGCCGTCAAATACATCGGGGCTGTTCCATCGTGTGATCCCACGGTAACCAGCAGGAACTGGCGGATCAGGAATGTGGTTGGCCAGGCGCACACCATATTCCTCTGCTACCGGAAGGAGCCTGTCCAGCAGATACGTGATTCGTTCATAAATCTCATCAATGGATACATCGCCGGCCATGGTTTTAGGTTCATTTCGTTTAAGGGCTTCTTCATAATTCCATGTGCTATAGGATGCATTGCCCCGGGTTGGATCAATGGTCCTGCCTGTTCTCAGAACTTTATGGATAGTTGTGTTGTAGTTCAGTGTTGTAACCCCTGTTTTACCGGCTACAGAGATCATCTGCTGGATCATTTCAATCTCACGATCTCGCTGTGGACTTTTACCAAGCATGATATTTGGTGTATCAACGCGTTCAACGCCGGCAGAAGAAAGAGGCAAGTGGTAAGCATCCAGACTTATGCCATATTTTTCACAAGCTTCTTTTTTTGCCATAGCGTCATCTAGATCCCAGCCAACACCTTCAATCATCCTGGGAGCCCCGCCATCTATATTATAGACCCCATGTCTAGCGAGGAATTCGAGGTTATTTTTGCCCGTACCTCCATGCTGGCAACCAACTTTCATCAGCATCGGTTTCACAGCTGGTGTCATATGCTTTTTTCCATTCGCAGACCGGCATCCGGTGGTTATTGAACCCATTGATCCAACCACTGCAGTAGCTCCAAGGGAGCTTTTTAGTAATGACGAAATGGCTTTTCTTCGATTCATAATCTTCTTTTTAAACTAGTAAATTTAACAAGTGGAAATATAATTCCCATTTGATATTTCTATTAGATTTGGAATGCAAAGTTAAAATGACTCAACCGATGTCTTATGTTTTCACTGGATAATATATCCATGCGTTTCAGCAGCCAGGAGATTTTCAGGAATGTATCCCTGATCATCAATCCCAGGGACCGGATCGGTTTGGTCGGACAGAACGGGGCAGGAAAGACCACCTTGCTCAGGATCATTGCCGGACTTCAGGAACCCTCTGAAGGACAGGTGGTAAAGCCTGATGGAGTGAAGGTTGGTTTCCTTCCCCAGCAGATGAAATATGCTGACAAACAGGTCTTATGGGATGAGGTACTGGAAGCTTTCAGTGAGCTCATATCCATGGAAAAGGAGATCGATGTCCTGCAATCCCATATCGAAGACCCCGGCATCGGCGAAAACCAACCTGAATTATTTGACAGGTATTCAGATTTATTGCACCGATACCAGTTGCTGGGTGGAAATGCTTATGAAGCAGGCATTGAGCAGACCCTGCTGGGACTTGGATTCAGCAGGTCTGACTTCAGGAGGAGCACAGCCGAATTCAGCGGAGGATGGAGAATGCGGATTGAGCTTGCCAGGATCCTGCTGTCAAAACCCCAGATCCTGTTGCTGGATGAGCCTACCAATCACCTGGATATTGAATCCATTGAGTGGCTCGAAAAATACCTTTCCGAATATGAGGGAGCTGTAGTATTGGTATCCCATGACCGGAAATTCCTCGATACAGTTACCAACCGCACCATAGAAATATCCCTTGGTAAATTATATGATTACAAGGTTTCCTATTCCAGGTTCAGGACCATCCGGGCTGAACGGAGGGAACAGCAGCTGGCAGCATACCGGAACCAGCAGAAGAAGATTGAGGATACCGAGCGGTTCATTGAACGATTCCGGTATAAGAATACCAAGGCTGTCCAGGTCCAGTCCCGCATCAAAATGCTTGAGAAAATGGACATCGTTGAAATCGAACTGGAAGATTTCCGCACGTTTAACATCAAGTTTCCACCGGCGCCCAGATCAGGTACTGTAGTGGTTGAAACCCGCCGGATGACAAAACATTATGCAGATTTATGCGTTTTGAAAAATATAGACCTGGTAATTGAAAGAGGTGATAAGGTGGCCTTTGTAGGGAAGAACGGGGAAGGGAAAACCACCTTTGCAAGGATCCTGGTCGGGGAACTGGAATATGAAGGCAACGTGAAGATAGGACACAATGTAAACATCGGGTATTTTGCCCAGAATCAGGATGAGATCATGGATGAGAACAAAACGGTTTTCTCAACCATAGATGATGTGGCTGTTGGTGATATCAGGACGCAGACCAGGAATATACTGGGGGCTTTCCTTTTTCATGGTGAGGATATCGATAAAAAAGTCAAGGTCCTGTCCGGCGGGGAGAGATCCAGGCTTGCCCTGGCACAGCTGCTGCTCAAGCCTTATAACCTGCTGATCCTGGATGAACCGACCAACCACCTTGACATGCGGTCAAAAGATATCCTGAAACATGCCCTCCTGCAATATAATGGCACTTTAATTGTAGTTTCCCATGACAGGGAATTTCTGGACGGACTGGTTGACAAGGTCTATGAGTTCGGTGGCAGGAAGGTCAGGGAACACCTCGGGGGTATTTATGAATTTCTCCAGAGAAAGCAGTTATCGAGCCTGAAGGAGGTGGAAAAAGGGGACAGGCAATCCAGCACTGGCAAATCGCCTAAAAGCTCCAACAATAAACTGGAGTATGAGAAGAAAAAAGAATTTGAAAAGCGCAGGCGGACGGCACTGAAGAAGGTGGAACAATCAGAGGAGAACATTGCCAGGCTCGAGGATGAGCTCGAGGCCCTTGACCGGTTGATGCATGATCCGGAAAACATAAAGGATCAATCTGTATTTGCGAAATATGAACAACTGAAATCTGAGCTGTTTCATGAAATGGAGCGTTGGGAAAAGCATCAAACGGCGCTGGAAAAAATTAATAAAGGCAGAAATTGAGTAATTTTACCATGCTGAAGTCTAATGCTGTGAGAATACAGGGTTATTTTCTGACTGGATTACTGTTGATCCTGCTTGCTGTAAACGGTTGTGTGTCTAAGCCACAACAGGAAACAGCCAGGTCGAACCTGGCATTCCTGTACAATCCCTCCAGTTCACCTTTACATCCCGAGTTTGTTGTATTTCATGAGGCAAGGACCCAATCCCGGCTCTATATAAAAGTATACCCGGTTGAACTCCTCTTTAACCAGGCCAATACGGAAGGGACATACCAGGCCCGGCTGGAAGTCAATTATGTGCTGAAGGAGATCATTGATGGCAAGGAAAGTGAACTCGTAGCAGATAGCACCACGACAGAGTTTTTACTGAAAATGGATGAGGTCAAAAATATTTTTGTAGCCAATTTGCCCATACGGACCATGGAGGGTACGAAGTATATGTTGAAGGTTACCACCACAGATATGCTGAGGAAAAAGGGTACATCGAACTATATTCATGTTGACCGCAGTACCTTGAATACGGCGCAGAATTACATGGTCACAGGGGCGAACGGTTATCCCTCCTTCGATCGCGTATTCCATTCGGGAGAACATTTTAATGTGCAGTATAACCGGAAAGGAGTTGATACAGTATATGTAAAGTTTTACCAGAATAAGACCCCTTTGCCGCGCCCCCCGGTAACCAATTTGAGTTCCACCAGGCCTGATTTCATTCCCGACAGTATCTTTGCCTATCCTTACAATGACACCACGAAATACACGCTGCCCGGCGAGGGGATGTATCATATCCAGGTGGATCCCACTCAACCTGGCGGATTAACCTTGTTCAATTTCGGGGATAACTATCCACGTGTTGCCACAGTTTCTGATATGATCGGTCCGATAGCTTACCTGGCTTCTTCAGTTGAGTTTAATGAGTTAATCAACCAGACAAACAAGAAACTTGCTGTCGATAATTTCTGGTTGGAGTCCGCCGGGAATGTACAGACCGCCAGGGAAATGATCCGCGTCTATTACAACCGGGTATTTTTCGCCAATTACTTCTTTACTTCCTACAAGGAAGGATTGAAAACGGACCGCG
>LJUP01000359.1 GCA_001303955.1 Bacteroides sp. SM23_62
AAAGCCTGGCCATTTACAGGGGCCTGCTCGTTAAAGACAGCCTGAATTATTATTATGCCAAACAGGCCGGGAAGAATTTCCTGGATATGGAACGGCTGGATTCGGCCATTTTTTACTACGAATATGCGTTCTCATTGAACCAGAAAGATGTTTTTCTGGCTCACCGGCTCGGCAACCTGCATTTGCTCAATCAGGATCTGCCAACCGCCATCAGGCGGGTAAGCACTGGCTTGGCATTTGATTCCACAAACCTGGACCTGCTGAAACTCCGGGGCTATCTTTTTTTACACAACCAAGATTATATACCGGCGATCAGGGATCTGGAGAAGGCATGGTCACAGGACTCCCTGTCCGTATTCACCAATAAATACCTGGGGATGAGTTATCACGAGGAAAAGCAGTTCAATAAAGCCAGGATAGCACTAACCCGGGCCTTCAGGCTGGACAGCACGGATGCGGAAACCGCATTTTTCCTGGGAAATGCCTGCCGCTGGAGCAAATTCGAAGAAGAGGGGGTCAGGTATTTTCTGAAAGCCATTGAACTTCGTCAGCCGGATCCCGGTAAATTGAAAGACATTTTTATCCAGCTGGCAGAACTGTACAAGGTCCTGCATCGATTTGACGAAGCCTTTGATGCCTATGACATGGCACTGGCATACGATCCTGCTGACAATACCCTCTATTTCAAGATTGCCCAGGTCTATGACCGGAACCTGAACCAGAAGAAAACCGCCATCGAATATTATGAGAAATACCTTTCCGGAGGAAGTACTGACCAGCAGCTGTTCAATGCCGAGGAAGGCACATCCATAGTCCTGGAACAGCATGTCAGGGAAAGGATCAATCAGCTGAAGGAGGACCTGTTTTTTGAAAACCCCTTGCCATGAATGGAGACCCTGCATTATACCAGGTTTTGGAAAGCCTGAACATCGGTTTTGAATACCATGAGCATCCCCCCGTCCCGACCGTTGAATCGGCAATGGAGCACTGGGCAGGGATCGATGCCACCCACTGCAAGAACCTTTTTTTCAGAAACCATAAGGGCAACCGCCATTACCTGGTCATCCTTGAACATACCAATAAGCTGGCCATCCGCGACCTGGAACAGATGCTCAGACAGGGCAAACTCAGCCTGGCATCGGACAGGAGGCTGGCGGATAATTTGGGACTCACACCAGGGTCAGTGACCCCATTCGGACTGATCAATGATAAAGCCAACCATGTCTACCTGTTCATCGATGCCAACCTGAAAAAGGCCCGCAGGCTGAGCTTCCATCCCAACATCAACACCGCCACCATCGTGATCGGTTATGAAGATTTCATCCGTTTCCTTGACTGGTCCGGGAATGGTTACGAATTCATTGATCTCTATTGATTGGCAAGGGATAGCACACATTGACAATGAGCCCCGGTTTTCGTAACTTCCAAGGTTATCCCCAAATCCCGGAAAGATGAAGAAATTTAGTGTTCCCTCCCTCCTCTTGATGCTGGTCATTGCTGCCTCTCTCACTTCCTGTGACAAACTGGAAGAAGAAAAATCCGAGGGCAGCCTTGCATTTGGCATGTCCCTGGAGGCAGACAGCCAGGCACTGAAGAGCACCCTGGATGACTCAGCCAGGGCGGAGAACCTTGCCGTACTCGTGACACTCGGCAATGAATCGGGTGAGCTTGTTTTGAATGATGAAAGACTGGTGCTCTATCATTTCGGCGGCCGTTATGTGACCAAGGAAATTAAACTACCCACAGGGAAGTACAAATTGATCAAATACATGGTGGTCGATGACAAGGGTATTGTCAGGTTTGCAATTCCCATGTATGACTCCCCCATGGCCTACCTGGTGAAACATCCACTGCCCATACATACGGAAATTGAAAAAGATAAGGTTACCAGGCTGAATCCGGAACTACTGCCTGTAAGTAACGATATCCACCCTGAAGATTTCGGTTATATCAGTTTCGGTATCCAGGTTGTACAGCCCCTGGAATTTTTCATCGCTGCCTATATTGATGATCCCAGGCTCATGGCCCCCTCAACGCTGACAGATGCGATGCTGGAGGTCCGGATCGAACCTGACTGGGCACATTCCTTCAATCTGGAACCCAGGATAAACAGGATCGTTGTTCCGCGGGCTGATGGGAAATATGTGCTCATCGTAAGCAAACCGGAATTCCGCCCACAGGTCCTTGAAAGATCATACAGTGAGCTGGAAGAATCAAGCCCGGAACGGCCCATTCTCGTGCCGTTGAAGAACTTGGAGATATCCCGGAAAAAGCCAGGATCGAAAAGGCATTCCTTTCACTGTATTACAGAACGCCTTACTTCTATGAGGGGATTGCAGAAGCGTATATGGACAAGAACCTGGCAGTATTCCAGAAGGTAACATCCGCCTGGGAAGAGGATAAAGTCACCTGGAACAGCCAGCCGGAAACCACTGAGGAAGGCCAGGTCTTCCTGAAGCCCATGCCATGGATTTCGGCCAATTTCTATACCATTGATGTCACCGAAATGATAAGGGATTTCAGGGCCAATCCGGATGATCTGCACGGGATCTTGTTCAGGCTGGTCAAGGAAAAGGATGTTTCAGGCTTCATCTTCGGTTCGAGTGACCACCCCGAGGAAGGCATGCACCCCACCCTGAGGCTGCACCTGGTCCTGCCGGAACAGCTGGCGGATGAAGCCGGGAATTAGTATTACAGTCCCAAATAAAGTATCCCCATCCCGCTGAGTAATATGGTTGCCCCGGCAATGGCATGGGTGTAGCGTTCCATCTTTCCCAGCCTGACAAATTTAAGTCCATATGAGGCCAGCAGTACCAGCACCAGCATGGTCAGCATGGTGACCAGTCCAAATACAATGGATACCTGGGCCACGCCCCAGGAGCTGTTCTGGGCGGCCGGGTACATCAACAGCGGTATGAGTGGTTCACAGGGTCCCAGGAAGAAAATGGTGAATAGGATCCACGGCGTGATATTGTTTTTGTGGGTATGATCATGCGTTTCCTGGTGCGTATGCTCATGTACATGAACAGTACCGTTTGCATGATGGTGTGTATGCTTGTGGGGTTTGTTTCTCACAGCCCGTTGAAGTCCCCAAACCATATAGCCCAGGCCGAACAATATAAACAACCAGGCCGCCAGGTCTCCCCTGACCGATTCCATGAATTCCAGTTTATTCAGTGCAATGCCCACACCTATGCCTATGGTCCCCAGCAGGATAGAGCTGATCACATGGCCAAAACCACTCAGTATGGTAACCCATGAAGTCTTATAAATGGTCCATTTCCTGGCCCTGGACATGACAATGAACGGCAGGTAATGGTCCGGTCCCAGCAGGGTATGTAAAAAAGCCAGGCTTGCAGCGGTGATGGTAAGTGCAGTGAGATTTTCTGTCATAATGAGCATTGATTAAACCGGAACGGCCGTCATGACCAGCTCGCCATGGTAAATACCTTTGATGGCTTTCAGCTTATCCGCAAGCTTACTGAGCTTGTCAGATGTTCCCTTCAGGGTGATGGTCTCAAGGCACAGATCATGGTTCAGGTGTATATGCTGGCTTGACAATATCAGGCAATGGTAGTCATGCTGAATGGTGGTCATCTGTTTCTGCAGGTCCCGTTTATGATGGTCATAAATCAGTACAAGTGCACCGGCAACCTCTTCGTCCCCCTGCCATTTATCCTCTACCAGGTTTTTGCTGATCAAAAACCTGATGGCCTGGGAACGGTTGGGAAAATGATGGTCAATAACCAGCTGATCAAGTTTTTCCAACAGGTCCTTTTCCAGGGATACACCAAATCTGCTTACAGACATCGTGTTACTTTTCTTTGAAAACTTGTTACGAAAATAGCAAAAAATATTGAATTCCCGTCCCCCCGCCCACTAAAACCCGGACAATTTATTTCTTTTCTCCCTTTTCTTCCTTTTCTTTTTCTTTGGTTTTCATTTCTGCCATTTTCTCTATCAGGTCCGGCACCTTTTCAAAAAGGGTCGAAAGGGCCGATTTTTTATCGACCGGGATAAAGGAGATTTCATTCCCCTTTGCCGTGAGAAATCCCAGGGGAACGATTCCGATGCCGGCGCCTACGCCTCCCCCGGATCCCTTGACTTTGCTCTTGGGTTCATCTCCGGTCCCGGCACCGCTGCCAAATCCGGTTCCAACCTTGATCACAGGTCTGCAGGTAAATTCCCCGATCTTGAATTCTTCTCCCAATACAGTTTCAGTATTGGCAATACTTTTCACGTGTTCCGATACTTTGTCAAGTAATTCTTCAATTTTAATTTCCATTTCGATATAATTTTAAAGGTTAAAAAACGATTTATATTTGTGTTTGATCACAATCCATAATAAGCTGCCCAGCCGGGTTCTCAGGTCAAGAAGCAGGGATGAGGTCCCTTCAAAATTCACCCTCATCCTAATGTTATCTGAATTGACAAATGAAAATATCGGAACCAGCCAGGCATTCAGCATGAAATCATCTGTGTCAAGATCCAGATGCAGCTTCCTGATGCGGAAGGAATGCGTCGTATCAGCGAGCATTTGTAAACCGCCACGCAGTTTTACCAGTCCCCACTTCCTGCCTTTTTGATCGGTTTCTCTCTTCCTTTTCCCCTTTTTCCTCTGAAAAGGATCATATTTATAAGGTATGAAGAAGATCCATCCCCTGATATGAAAAAGTTCTGTTGAAGGTACTACCGTCGCCTTAAATATCCCCGGAAGAACCAAAAAGTACCGGTTGGTATCCGTATTCAAAAAAAGGATAATGGGTCCAAGCAATATCCAGAGCAGAAAAGCAACCAAAAATGATATGATATACCAGATCATGGAGTAAAATTACCTCAGGTGTCATTTTCATCCCACGGTATATCGGTGTTCAGGTATGTTTTATCGGTGAGTTGGGGATTTTACCCGTGCGAAAACAGATTCATTGTCTTTGTAAATGGTACTTTATGGCAGGTGTCTGAAGGTAAAAAACAATGCAGTCAAAGGAAATGTATTAATTGCCGGGCAGACGGGGATGGCTGTCAAGCGAACAGCATTAGCGTCAGATGGTTTATGCAATCTCATAGATATCGCCTGGGCGGGGTACAAGAAAAGATGAGGCAAGTCCTTTTAACTCCGCCTTGGCATTGGTCCAGTTTTCCAGTTGAACGGGATTCAGCAGGGACTCCCCATGATGGTTCCTGTCCTCCATCCCGCCATAATGGACCAGGCAGACTTTCCCAGGATTGATCCGTTCGACAAATTCAAAGACAGAGAGCGGGATCCTCTCGTCACAATACGCAAGAAATTCATCGAAATAGGCATGGATCCGTGAATGGCGTAATATTGGAAGATGCGTGGCGATCAGGTGTGTACATGAGATATGTTCCCGGAAGGATCTCAGGTATTTGGATTCCCCGGGAGTATCAGTAGCATCCGCAGAAGCTGCCGGAGATTCATACGTAATACTCCAGTGATTGGAAGCCGGATAGGGGAAACGGTTATTGGCATCCGCAAACAGCATGGAGGCATTGTTCAGGAACCTGTAATCTGCCTTCCTGAGCAGGGGACAGAGAATGTCACCGGTAAATATTATTTTCCTGGTCTCCCCCCCGGGCGTCTTGATCTGGAAAGCCAGCAGGATCGAACCCGTTGCTTTTTCCCCGTGATATACCGGGAGTGCTGTAATTGTCAACTCAGGGATGCCGTCAAAACCGGTTAACTCTCCGGGTAACAGTTCTGTGAATGTC
>LJUP01000069.1 GCA_001303955.1 Bacteroides sp. SM23_62
CCCGAACCGGTTTGCACGAAGCTGTCGGGATGATCTACCCTGAAATACCGGTCGAAAATATGTTCCTGGTCCTGTTCCGAGATGCCGATCCCGTTATCCTCAATACTTATCTCAATAAACGCTTGCGGGCTTTCCGGCAGACTTGACATGGACAGGCTGACCGAGATCTTCCCTTTATCGGGTGTGAACTTGAAGGCATTGGATAGCAGATTGTAGATGATCTTATCCAGTTTATTTTCGTCGAACCAGAGTTCACAAGCATCAAAATCTGAGTGATAGTCAAGGATTATGGATCGCTGGCAGGCAATTTCCTGGAATGAATCGACGAGTTCACCTATGAATCTGACAATTTCCCCTCTGGCGGCATTCAGTCTGACCTTGTTGGCTTCAATTCTTCTGAATTCAATCACCTGGTCAATCAACCTGAACAGTCGATCAGAGTTCCTGCGTATGGTGGAAATCTGTTTTGCGAACCGCTGGTCGTTCTTTAAATCGTTTATGATCTTTTGCAATGGACCCAGTACGAGCGTCAGCGGTGTTCTGAATTCATGAGAGATATTGGTAAAAAAACGCAGTTTCATCTGGTACATTTCCTCTGTTTTCTCCCTCTCCAGGTGCTCCATTTTCGCTTCATGTATCAACTGCGCCCTTACCAGGATAAATTTCCGGAAAGCTATCAGTAAAAGGGCAAAAATGCCTACATACATGATGATCGCCCACCATGTTTTCCACCAGGGAGGAAGAATGATTATCCCGAGCGTGGCGGGTTCCTCGTTCCAGACCCCATCGCTGTTTGATGCCTTTACATGAAAGACATAGCTGCCTGCATTCAAATTGGTATAACGTACAGACCTTTCTTCAGCGCTTATCTGGATCCAGTCAGCATCAAATCCTTCGAGCTTATATTGATACTGGACTTCCAACGGATTCACATTATCCATGGCCGTAAATTCCAAAGAGAAAATAGGATCCCTGTGGCTGAGTGTAATTTCATCGGTATAGCTGATGCCCTTTTCAAGCATTACCTTCCCGTGGAATTCATCTCCGATCTGAACATCCTGGTTGTTGATGATCAATTTTGAAATGAAGACCTTAGGCAGATCCCGGTTATCAATGATGTCTTCAGGGAAGAATGCATTCAGGCCGTTCACTCCTCCGAAAAACAACTGACCATCACTGTGCCTGAATGAGGCATCCCACATGAAGGAATTGGACTGTAAACCATCGCTCATGTAATAATTCCTGAACTGTTCCGTCCCCGGATCGAACCTACCCAAACCATTGTTGGTACTGAACCAGATATTTCCCTGCCGGTCGGAAGTCAGTCCATAGACAGAATTATCCGGTGCGCCAGCTGATTTGTCATATTTAATAAATTCAAGACCGCCGTGAGTCTCAGAGACCCTGATAAGCCCATCCAGGAAAGAACCAAGCCAGATCGTTCCCCGGTCGTCCTGGTGAATGGTAATGAACTTATTGTCGATCCTGGTGGAAGATTGATCCTGCAACCGGTCGTATATCTCCAGGACATCTTTACCTGGTTCGGAAGCGAGCTTTGGATCAGCATTGACTGTTAATTTGCATACGCCCGAGTTCCAGGTTGCCAGCCAGAAGAGATTTGGTGGTACAAATACCACGGACTGTATATTCAGTTTCCTGACCTCCGGCAGCTGGTTTTCCAGTCCACCATATTGACTGAATGCATCTCCGTCATAGATGAAAAAGCCATATTGCGTGCTGATCCAGATCCTTCCGGCAGGATCCTCTGTAAATTCATGTATTTCCAGGTCTGGGAGCAGATCAAACCTGGTAAAACGAAGCTGACCGCGATCATAAATGTCATCCGAATAACAGATCCCTGTATTAAAGGATCCTATCCAGAGCCTTTCTGTTCGATCCACGTGTATGGCGGTAATGTAATCGGATACGATCGAATTGGGATCCTGTGAATTGTGCCGGTAATGCCTTGTTTCATTTGTCTGAAGATTGATTCTGTTCAACCCATGGTCATAGGTCCCGATCCAGAGGTGTCGGTTATGGTCCACATAAACAGATCTTATCGTATTACCACTCAGGCTGCTAGGATCGCCGGGCACTTTCCTGTAAACATTGAATTTTTTCAGGTTGATATTGACCTTTGATACTCCCTGGTTGAGGTAGGAAATCCAGATTACCCCGCTCTTGTTTCCATAAATTCCTGAAATGCTGGATCCTGTGGGACTGTTTTCATTGTCAGGTTCATGTGCCAGGATATTTACTTGCCTTTGTTTCCTGTCAAGATTTACCAGGCGGTCCCTGACGCTGAACCAGATGTTCCCCTGGTAATCCTCATAGAAGTTACGGAAAGGATCATCGTATGGAAGGTCATTGATTCGTCCTGTAAATCCTTCTTGTACCAGATATTCCAGGAGGGGTATCATCTTGTTCAGATGCTTGTTATAGATCAGGGCACCGGATGAGGTACCCAGCCATATATTTTTTTCGCTGTCCAGAATGATGCAATTTACCGGTCCGGACTCATAATAGCTCAGCTTACTGGATTTCAGGTCAAATCTTTTGAGTTGATCCCCGGCTATCCACAGGGCAGATTCAGATTTGTCAAATACCAGTTGTCCTGAAAAATCACCATGATATGATTCAAAACCAAAATCTTTTAAATCAACCCTGTTCAGTCCATCCATGGTATTGACCCAGACATATCCGTCCGTGTCCTGTGTGATCACTTTACTGGCCCTGGGAATGCTGTTACTCGCAAGGGAATTTTGATTTCCTGGATCATGCCTGAAGTTTTGAAAGGATTCCAGTTCCTTATTGAAAACATTCAGTCCGTTTGCCGAGGTACCTATCCATAAATTGGATGAATCGTCCTCAAAAATAGTGGATATAAAATTGTCGGAAATAGAAGCTGGATTAGCCGGATCATAAGTGTATGTTTTGAATTCATAGCCGTCAAACCTTTGCAGTCCGGCATAGGTCCCCAGCCATACAAAGCCATCCATGTCAATGTGGATATATTCCACATTGTTCATGATCAGACCGTTCTGATTGTTGAAATGGTTAAACAACGTACCTGTCTGCTGGGCATTCAGCAACAGCGGTATGAAGATAAGAGTAAGTAAGCTGCAGAAGCAGCAGCAGTATTTCCGGGCTCTTCTATTCATCGTTATTAAATTCGGAAAAAATACCCAAGGCCTGATTATTCACAGGTAAATTTACCCTAACTACCTGAACATTCCAAGCAGGGGGTTTCTCAAGAAATATTGTTGCGGCTCACTTGCATGGAATAAGGGCCATACAGCCATCGCATGGACTGATCCTGCCATTACCGGCATGAACATCCTGGTCCCCTTTGCTTGGTATTGTATCCCATGTTCCATATTTTACTGTTTCGAAAGTTTAAGGACCGCCCCGCTTCTTGCAGGGATGGTGATGCCAAGCGAGGACTGCCCGGACTCCCAGGAGATATTTTCCTCTGTTGGCCAGACCTGTGAAAAGGCCATCGCTTTAACGCCCGGTATTTTGACCGTCTTATTCTTCTGTGAAGCGTTGAATGCAACCACAGTTTCTTCGTCGCCAAGCTTTCTGATAAAAGCATATACATCCTTGTCTGCATATACCTCCAGGTAGCTCCCTGTGCGCAATACCGGATTTTCATTGCGCAGGGAAATGGCTGATTTGTAATACGCCAAAAGGTCTTTGTCCCACCTGTCCTCATCCTGCCACGGGAAGGTTTCGCGGCAATAAGGATCGGTTCCGGCCGATAACCCGATTTCATCCCCGTAATATAAGCAGGGTGCGCCCGGTATGGTCATGGTAAAAAGCACAGCCAGTTTCAATGCACTTTTATCACCGCCGACATTATACAGGGCACGTCCGGTGTCATGGCTGTCTATAAAGACCTGGAGGGCATAGATGATCTTCGGGTCATACAAACGGTGCAGGTAGTCCATCCGTGCGGCCAGGGAAATCCCGTCGACCACATGATCACGGGCCCCCCGGTCGGCAAGGAATGCTTCAACCAGGGTCTTCCTTCCGAAGAACTTGAGGGCGGCCCAGCCGGTATAGTAGTTCATAACGGCATCGAACTGGTCCCCCTGCAGCCAGGGATTTGATTCCTCCCAGCGCTCGCCGACAATATAGGCTTCCGGTTTTGTTGTTTTAACCACCTGGCGGAATTCCTGCCAGAAGGTATGGTCCTCGATCTCCGTTGCCACATCCAGCCGCCATCCGTCAATGCCGAACTCCAGCCAGTATTTCGCCACATCAAGTATATACTCCCTCACTCCCGGGTTATGGATGTTGAATTTTGGGAGGCTCGGAAACCTCGACCAATGCTCATAATTGGCGGTTGAGGAATGCTCCGGGTTGTAGGAAAAGGGCCTGAGTGGCCAGTCGTTGATGGTGAACCAATCCACGTAGGGAGAGTTCTCCCCGTTATCGAGTATGTGGCTGAATGCCCAGAATCCCCTTCCGCAATGATTGAACACCCCGTCCAGTACAATCTTAATGCCCTTCTGATGTGCCTGGTCGATCAGGTTCCGGAGAGCTTCATTCCCACCCAGCAGGGGATCAACCTTGTAATAATCGTAGGTATTATATCTGTGGTATGTTGTCGCCTCGAAAATGGGGTTGAAATAAATGGCATTGATCCCCAGCTCCTTCAGGTAATCAAGTTTTTCCGTGACTCCATTCAGATCACCGCCATAAAATCCCCTCAAATCCCCCGGGGCATCCCAGTCCTGCAGCCTGATCCCTTTTGGGAGGACCGTCTTATCGCTCCGCGCAAAACGGTCGGGAAAGATCTGGTAAAATACAGCATGCTTGACCCAGTCTGGGGTCTCAATATCCGGACTGGCATTTTCGAGGCTGAGTAGGTACTTCTCATTTGCCTGTGGATTCAGGGTTTCATTTAAAGGATCTGCCATAGCGAAAAGAATTAAGGGAATAAATATTCCAGTTTTTAACGGCTTTTTCATTGTTTCCTGGTTTTGTTCCTGTACCTGGTTCTGTCTGTTCTGAGAAAGGTTCTTGGCAGGGAGGGGCAGGCCAGGAAGACTGATGGTTAAAGGTCCAGTACAGTTAGCAATTTCTCTTGAATGTATTTGTTTGTGGCAATGATACCTGTGCGGTTCACATCCCAGGAAGCCCGGTCATAATTCCTCACACTGCCGCCGGCTTCACTCAGGATCAGGCTTGCGGCGGCATGATCTTCCGGTGTCGATCCATTGTCAATGAGGGCATCGATCCTTCCCCGTGCAATATTGCACAGGTCCAGTGCCGGGGCAAAATTTACAACGACCCGCCTGCTTTGCAGTGCAAGTTTTTCCAGTAAATCAATCCCTTCCCGTATTTTTTCCTCCTGCGCCGCGTAGGCGCAGGCCACAAAAGATCCTGATAATTCACTGCGCTCAGAGACCGATATTTCTTTTTTATTGAGATAAGCTCCTTTGCCTTTCTCGGCGTAGAAAAGTTCCCCGGATATCGGGTTGAAAACCACGCCCAGCATGATTTCATTTTGAAACGCAAGGCCTATTGATACGGCAAAATAAGGATTACCGGTGATAAAATTCGAGGTGCCGTCAAGCGGGTCAATATACCAGCAATAACCGGACTTTCCTTCAATATTTGGCGACTCTTCAGTAACGATACCGTAGTCCGGGTATTCAGCCTGCAGTTGTTCGATGATCAGGAATTCGGAATGGTAATCTGCACGTGTAACAATATCATGTTTGCCCTTGGCTTCAAATTTTGTGATACGGCTGAATTCACCCGCCAGGATGGACCCTGCGGATTTCGCAGCAGATATGACCGTTTCAAGTACACTCATGACACAAATCCGCGATAAAGGCACAGCCTTCAGCATAGGTTGAGTGAATCTTTTTAAAAGCTTTGTTTATTATATCGTGCCCGGATCCATGAACCATGATATCCGATTCATCGAAGGCTTTGATCACGTCCTCAGCTTCGACACCGTCATTTTCATCCACACTGCCATAGATGATCTCAACATCGTGAAAATTCCGTTTGAGCATCTGGCCAACATCTTCATTCTCAGAAAGTTTCCATAAGATTAACCGGCAGCCCGATAGATATTTTTGCAATATATGCAGCAGTCCCGGATAAATTTTATTTTCCATCTGCCCTGACTATTTTAAGGGCAATATCCCCATCGTATTCCGGACTGCTGAGGGTTTTTACCTCTCCCTCATGATCAAACACTTCACTCTTCTCGGTACCACAACTTACAGGGTTCAACCAGGTGGCCTCGTATTTGCCTGGAGGCAGGTACAGTTGAAGATTACATTGGGATCCTCCGTGAAGATAGACAGCATATTCCTTTCCCTCATTGGCAAGCACCTGCGGGACGGTCCCGGGAGCCAGCCTGACCAGATGCCTGGAAGGTTTGAGACGGATGAAATCAAATCCCTCCATATAACTTTTTAAAAAAGATAATTGTTCCCTCAATGCTGCACTGCCATACCCGGGGGCATCATTTATTAAAGTTCCGTTTTCGTAACCGACGAAGAAGGAGTAATCCAGGTTGTTGTAGATACCCCCGCCTGCCACAATGAAATTCCAGGCATTTTCACGGTACCTGCGATCTCCGGGTCCACAGAACCCATCCTCATCAAATCCAATAGGGAGGTCATAACCATAGTTGTATTCGACTGCCTGGGGAAGCGCATAATGAAAATTGATGATGGAAACATGATCTTCGACCTCTTTGATCGGATACATGAAATTGCCATAGTTCTGGGCGATCAAATGCCGGTGGTCAAAAGTACTTTCGGTCTCTGCGATGATCTCACCGATCCTTTCCTGCCAGGCATCAGCGGCAGCATTCGGCAAGTCTGCCTTACGCCTCCAGTACAGATGAGTGGCAGAATCATTCGGGTTCAAGGCAAAGAATTCATCACTGTTATCAGCCCAGGGTTCATTCTGGATTTCATAGTAAATGTTGTCGAAGTCCTTCAGTTCCGTGACCAGCTTCTGTACAAATTTCTCCTGGTATCGTATCAGGTTGCCGTTGTGGGGCGTATGGACATTGACCCGCTCAATCTGATCGGTCTGGTTGATGTTGTTTTCATGATACAAGGGACAGTAAGTCCAGCTTTTATCGTTATAGATTGAAGAGAAGAGGGTAACCTCAACGATGATGTCATGTTTGCCGGCCTCGGTCACAAAACCTTTCAACCGTTCAAAATATTCCGGATCCCACCGGTCAAGATCGAATTTGGTACCACCCCCTCTGTTACCGACCACATCCGTCCTCTTCCAGGGAGCAAGGAATGATTCAGCGGGCGGGGCAAGCGTATTGTGCTTGATGCCAAAACTTCCCGGATGCTCAACATAGGTACCGCAGAATATCCTTGTCAGGTTTAGCCCATCCTCAGCAAGGGTATGCAGGTATATTTCATAGTCAAGATCCCTGTTTATGACCGCCCCGTAATGTTCTCCTGAGGTAATCAGAATAACAGGGTTACCTTTGTATTCAAAATAATGGGGATTTTCAGGATGCAGGCTGATGGGCTGTGCCTTGCCCTGCATCGTTGAGAAAAAAAACAGAAGGAGTGTAGCAAGTTGTTTGGTTTTCATTGGCTCTCATTTTCAAGTTCTTTCAAATGTATGAAAAAGCGGGATAATTTCAGGAGCCTGTAAAACAAAACCACATGAAAGGAAATTTACGAAAATCGCCTTTCTAAATATTATTTTGATCGGACAGTAAGGAAAAAGTTTATATCTTTCCGTTTCTTTTATTTTCCGATTTGGAATGGGGTGATAAACCGCCATATGTTCAATCTTTTAATGTTTTTACAATGGAAAGAAGTGAAATTCAAAAACGTGTGAAAGAAGTGGTTGGCAATGTACTTGAATTAGACAGTTCGGACATAGCCGATGATGCCAACTTCATTTTCGACCTGGGAGCAGATTCGATGCAGAGCCTGGAACTGGTAGCTGGATTTGAAGAAGAATTTGATATTGAACTGGATGAAGATAAAGCCCTTGAGGTACAGAACCTGGAAGATGCAGTAGATTTCATTGCCGGTTATCTTTAATCATCACATATGACTGATTTACAAAAACTTCGACAGCAAAACCTGGAAACTATTTTTCATCCAAAATCGGTTGCCGTCGTAGGCACCAATAAGATGAAAGGTACCGTTCCTCATGATATCCTTGACAACATCCTCAAGGCTGACTTCAATGGGATTGTGTATCCCGTAAGCCCGAGAGAAGCCAGTATAAAAGGGATTAAGGCCTATAAATATGTAGTTGATGTTCCGGACGATATCGATCTGGCAATCCTGGTGTTTCCCAGCTCTGTATGCCATATGGCACTCGAGCAGTGCGGACAGAAAGGCATTAAATCCGCCATCATCATTTCGGCAGGCTTTAAAGAAGTTGGGGAAACGGGATTACAGAGAGAACAACAGCTTGTTGAAATTGCCAGGAAATATGATATGTCATTGATTGGCCCCAACTGCCTTGGTGTGATCAATACTGCTCCCGGAACAAAACTCAATGCTTCCTTTGCGAGAGAAATGCCAGAAACAGGCAACATAGGATTCCTCTCACAGAGCGGGGCACTTTGTACGGCTGTGCTGGATTATGCCCAGGCCAAACACATTGGTTTCTCCAAATTCATCAGTTTCGGTAACAAGGCAGATATCAGTGAAATCGACCTGCTGTACTATCTGATGGATGACGATGAGACAAAGGTGATCCTGATGTACCTCGAAGAAATTTCTGATGGCAAGGCTTTGATCCGTGCAGCACAGCAGGTAATTAAAAAAAGCGGAAAGCCCATTCTCGTTCTCAAGGCGGGACGTACTGAAGAGGGTGCTTCGGCAGCCGCATCACACACCGGATCACTGGCCGGTGCAGATGAAGTTTGCGATGCAGCCTTTGAACAGGCAGGGATCATTCGTTGTGGTAATATTGAAGAAATGTTTAACAAGGCCATTGCTTTCGCTTATCAGCCTGCTCCCCGGACGGAAAAGGTTGCGATCATCACGAATGCAGGAGGCCCCGGTGTGCTTACTACCGATGCGGCCATTTTAAATGGACTGCAGCTGGCAAAATTTTCAGAAGAGACCACAAAAATACTCAAGAAGGCACTTCCGGCCACAGCGAATATCAATAACCCGGTAGATGTGATCGGGGATGCCAAAGCGGATCGTTATGTGGCAGCGATCCAGGCCGCTTTTGATGATGAAGATGTGGCCGGGGTTTTTGTTATCCTGACCCCTCAGTCAATGACCGATATTGACACGATTGCGGAAGAAATCACAAAAATTGCAGTAGGGCAGACAAAACCGATCTATACATCCTTCATGGGTGAAAAGGATGTGGCCTCAGGGATCGATATTCTGCAAAAACATAAAATACCCCATTATATCCTTCCGGAATCCATGTGCTCGGCCTTTCAGGCTGTGTATCATTTTAATGAAATACTGAAAAATAAGGGTCACCATGCACCGGAACTGGATGATATCCAGCACGATGAGGCTAAAAAACTAATGGATAAGGTCATGCTAAATGGCAGGACTTTCATATCAGAAGTTGAAACCATCGATATTTTAAAAACCTATGGACTGCCTGTTCCGCAGGGGAATCTGGCAAGCACTGTTGATGAAGCCGTGAAAATTGCAGATGAGATCGGATACCCGGTGGTAATGAAGGTGGTTTCTGATCAGGTCTTACACAAATCAGAGGTTAAGGGAGTTGAGCTGAATATAAAGTCTGCACAGGAAGTAAGGGATGCATACACCCGGATACATGACAATGTTTCAGCACTTATGCCCGATGCCAAAATCAAAGGGATCTATGTGATCCGGATGATCACCGGGAGCGAAGAAGTCATATTGGGTATAAAAAGGGATCCGTCTTTTGGTCCCGTATTGATGTTCGGCCTGGGTGGCATCTACGTTGAAATTTTCCGGGACATAAGCTTTGGAGTGGCACCATTGAGTTATGAAGAGGCACGCAAAATGATAGAACAGACCAGGGCCTACAGGATTCTCAAGGGATCGAGAGGCCATTCTCCAAGGGATATTGATAAGATAGTTGATGCTTTAATCAGGCTCGGTCAACTGGCTGTTGATTATCCGCAAATTCAGGAACTGGATATAAATCCGTTATTTGTCATGGACCAGGGGCAGGGAAGTATTATTGGAGATGCGAGAATGTTATTGAAGAATTAGTTTATTTATATATTAATTATTTTTTTATTATGAGAATCATTATAAAACCTAGTACTGAAGATGCCGGGAAATGGACGGCTGATTATATCTTCGAAAAAATAAAGGCTTTTGGTCCCACCCCTGATAAACCCTTTGTGCTTGGCCTGCCCACAGGATCTTCACCGATGCCTGTATACGAAGAATGGATAAAAAGCTACAAGGCCGGAGATATCTCATTTAAAAATATCATAACATTCAATATGGATGAATATGTAAACTTGCCTGAAGATCATCCGGAAAGCTATCATTCTTTCATGTATGATAATCTTTTTAACCACATTGATATCCCCAGGGAAAATATCAATATTTTAAACGGGAATGCTCCTGATCTGGTAGCCGAGTGTATGAATTACGAAGCCAGGATCAAAGAATATGGCGGAATAGAATTATTCCTGGGGGGGATTGGCCCTGACGGGCATATCGCTTTCAATGAACCGGGATCATCCCTGGTCTCCAGGACCAGGGTAAAAACCCTTAGCTACGATACCATTCTGGCCAATTCGAGATTCTTTGACGATGACATGTCCAAAGTCCCCAAGCAGGCCCTGACTGTCGGGGTGGGTACGGTTATGGATGCAAGGGAGGTGGTCATCATCATCACCGGCTTTGTAAAGGCCCGTGCCCTGAGAGAAGTGGTGGAAGGAGGCGTGAACCACATGTGGACGGTTTCCATGCTTCAGTTACATGAACATGCTGTTATTGTTTGCGATGATCCCGCCACCATGGAACTACAGGTCGAAACTGTCAAGTATTTCAAAGAGATAGAAGAAGTGGCACAAAGTATATTACCACCACGTTAAAATATTCAGGATTTTGCGGTCCATCAATGATTCAGAAATAACAGCCCTCCGGAACCAGGGATGTTTTTCCTCTGACTGGACAGGGATTAAAGTATCAGATGGTTTCTCAACTGCCCATATACACAATGTCCGGTTTCAGGGTGATATCAAATTGGGAAAAGTATCGGGCCTTTTTAACTGTTCTATTAAGAATTGTGAAATAGGCAATGATGTTCTGATCGATAATGTCCATCAGATCCAGAACTACCGTATCAATGATCATGTCATTATCGAAAATGTGGGCACCATCTCGGTAAATGGGCCCACATCCTTTGGAAATGGATTTGAAATAGATGTACTTAACGAAGGAGGTGGCCGGGAACTGTTGATTTTTGACAGGCTTTCTGCCCAGCTGGCATATATCCTGGTTTGCTATCGCCATGATCCGGATCTGATTGCGGCGCTGAACAGGATGATTAAAGATTATGCCAGTGATAAAACTGCTGAAACAGGAGATATCGGATCCGGTACTCAAATAATGAACGCCGGGTCGATATACAATGTGAATATTGGAGAAAATGCCACCCTGCGGGGCGTTTCCCTGCTACAGGATGGAACCATTAGAAGCAACAGCCATGCCCCTGTATTTGTCGGCGAAGATGTGATCGCAAAGCATTTCATGATCCTGTCTGGTTCCACGGTTGACGGAGGGGCCCTGATCGATAAGAGTTTTATCGGACAGGCCGTACAGGCAGGGAAACAATTCTCGGCCGAGAACAGTGTTTTTTTCGCAAACACCGAGGCTTTTCACGGAGAAGCCGTAAGCGTATTCGCAGGACCCTATACGGTAACCCACCATAAATCCACCCTTTTAATTGCAGGGATGTACTCCTTTTTCAACGCGGGAAGCGGTATGAACCAGAGCAACCACATGTATAAACTGGGACCGGTACACCAGGGGATTGTGGAAAGAGGCTCAAAGACGGGTTCGTTTGCATACATGTTATGGCCATGTCGTATCGGGGCATATACCGCCATTATGGGAAAGAACGTCGGCAATTTCGATACCAGCGATTTCCCGTTTTCATACATTAATGTGGATCATGAAAAAAGCATCCTGACTCCCGGCATGAACCTTTTCACTGTCGGCACGCGGCGGGACAGCGAAAAGTGGCCTGACAGGGATAAAAGGACAGATCCTGAAAAGCTGGACCTGATCCACTTTGACCTTTTCAGTCCATATATCATCGAAAAAGTGGCCGTAGCCAGCAGGACCCTGAAAGAACTCTATGAGAAAACGGCTCAAAAGCAGGAATCTGTATTTTATAAAGGTATCCGGATAAAGCGGTTGATGTTAAAATCGACCAGGAAATATTACGAAATGGCCCTGTCGATATTTATCGGGAACCAGATCATTGATAAGTTGGAAGAATTAGATGAGATCAATTCCATTAAAACAATCAGGGAAAAACTTTCCCCCGGGAATAATGATATGCCTGACAGGTGGCTTGACCTGGCCGGGATGATTGCCCCGGACAATGCCATTCAACGGTTGATCGGGGATATTAAGTCGGGCGGTATCAAAACCCTTGATGATGTAGCCTCCGGGCTTGAGATCATCCATGCATCCTATAAGCGCTATACATGGGATTGGACAACAAAGATCTTATTGGAAATATACGATATCGATGTTGGTAAAATCGAAACCGGGCAGCTTATTGAACTGGTGACAAGATGGGAGACGGATGCTGTTAAACTGGACAGGATGATCTTAAGTGATGCCGGCAAAGAGTATGACAGTATCAGTAAAATAGGATTCGGTATCGATGGAAATGAAGAGATCGTTGATCAGGATTTTGAAGCCGTAAGGGGGATCCTTGAAGAAAACAAGTTCATTGCCGGGCTTAAAAAGGAGATGGAACAGATCGGGAAAAAGGCCGCTAAGCTGAAAAGTTTGCTGAATAAGATCTGATTTTAAAACTCAAGTATAAAGGTAGTACCAACTCCCGGTTTTGTTTCTACATTTATCCTTCCCCTGTGGAGCTTCATGATCTGTCTTGACAGGCTCAAGCCAATTCCGGAACCTTTGGCTTTTGTCGAGAAGAAAGGGATAAAGATTTTGTCAAGGTTTTCTTCAGGGATCCCGGGTCCGTTATCCCGGATCCTGATGATTACACCACCGGGGTTATATTGTTCTGCTGATATTTCAATCCCGGGTTTGGAGGTATCCTTAAGGGCCTCGATCGCATTTTTTATCAGGTTGATGAGCACCTGTTCTATCATCTCGAGATCAGCATTGATAGCCAGGTCGGATTTACTCAGGCTAACCTTTAAATCTATCTTCAATTGTTTTAAGTCATTCTTGAAAAAGCCTTTAATCCGGTTGAACAATTCATCCACCCTGATTTCCGAGATTGTCGGTTCGGGGATCCTGGCCAGGTCTTTTGTTGTCTGGATAAACTTCACCAATCCTTTGCTCCTGTTCTCAGCCGTAGAAAGGCTTTCCACCAGATCATCGATCTCCTCCTTATCCAATCCCGGTATTTCCTTTGGATTTCCCTCATCATCCGTTAAAAAATCCCTTGCCAATCCGACCATATTGGTGATCGGAATGGTGGAATTCATGATTTCATGAGTCAGCACCCTGACCAGTTTCTGCCATGATTCAACTTCCTGTTCTTCAAGTTCAGTCTTGATATCGTGAAGAGAGACTATTTTGTATTTGTCATTCTCAAGGGTAAAGGTAGTTGCCCGCACAGAAAGGTTCAGGATCTTTCCATGCCTTACAAGCCTGATGATTTCTCTCTGTCCCATGCCTATTTCTCTGATCAGGTTGGCCAGGTCTTTATCGATCTTTTCAAGAGACCTGAGATCTTTGATATCCGGGACCTGTAAAAGATCTTTGGCTGATTTGTTGATCAGCTGGATATCCAGGTTGTGATCAAGACAGATCAATGCTGTATCCACATGTTCGATCACCCGCTGAAGGTAATGATAGTGGGTTTCTTTCTGTATCCGCAGGTACCTGAATTTATCAAGGATCATCTTGTAAGCCTCCTGAAGTTCTTCATCCGTTTCATCAATGGTACTCAGGGTGGAAAAATCTTCCTGCTTAACGGACACAAGGAATTCTCGAAGCACATTTCGCGACCGTTCATGAAAACGTATCAGTTCGAATATAAGCAACAGGATGAGCAGTCCGAGCCATCCGGCCACCATCCAGTACTGGGTCTCCGCAATCAGGATCACCATAGCAAATCCGAGGGACAGTATGAGAACCAGCCGGATAATAACCTGGATCTTGTATGATGGTTTTAGAAGACGCATGCTATAGGCCGAATTTCTTCATTTTCCTGTAGAGGGTGCTTCGTGACAGTCCGACTTCCTCGGCTACCTTGTCCATGTTCTTATACCCTTTGTTCAGCGCCCTGACAATGGCTGCCTTTTCAATATCATCGATCTTACCGGAATGCAAATCGGCCTCACCAATCTTATCCCTGCTTTGCAGCAGGAAATCGTGCGGTTTCAGGATATCCTGCTCACACATGATCACAGTCCGTTCAATGACATGCTGTAATTCCCTGATATTACCAGGCCAGTGATATGCACAAAGCTTATCAATGGCCTCTTCTCCAATCCTAAGGCCGGGCTTGTCATACTTGGTTTTAAATTCATCCAGGAAATGAAAGGCAAGCAGGGGTATATCTTCCATGCGCTCTTTTAAAAGGGGTAATGTAATCTCGACAGTGTTGATGCGGTAAAGCAGGTCCTGGCGAAATTTACCCTCCTCGACCATCTGGTGAATGGGTTTATTGGTGGCACAGATAATTCTAACATCAACAGGGGTAGGGGTATTGCTTCCGATCCGGGTGACTATATTGCTCTGGAGGACCGTTAGCAATTTTGCCTGCATGGTTACATCCAGGTTGCCTATTTCATCAAGGAACAGGGTACCTCCGGATGCCATTTCAAACCTGCCGGGACGTGACTCCTTGGCATCTGTATAGGCGCCTTTGACATGCCCGAACAGTTCCGATTCAAACAGTGTTTCAGGGAACGCTCCCAGGTCCACTTTCACAAACTGGCTTTCTTTGCGCTTGGACTTCCTGTGTATCTCCCTGGCTATAAGTTCTTTTCCTGTGCCATTCTCGCCAAGTATAAGTACTATGGCCTCGGTGGACGCTACTTTTTCAATGGTTGAGATGATGGGTTTCATGGCCCTGGATTTTGCCACGAAAGCAGTATATCCCTTCTCGAGATCCTTATGCAGGACTTTCTTCTCGGCCCGGAGTGTAGAAACTTTTTCCCTGGATCTCTTCAGGTCCAGGGTTGTCTTGACACTGGCCACCAGTTTTTCCCTTGTCCATGGTTTCACGATAAAATCTATGGCACCGTGTTTCATGGCCCTGACCGCGATCTTTATATCCCCGTAGGCAGTATTCATAAGGACATGGACAGAGGGATCAAGCTGCCTGATCTCCTTCAGCCAGTGGATCCCTTCCCAGCCTGTGGTGATTCCCGGTGAGAAATTCATGTCCAGCAGGACAACATCTACATTCCCTTCCTTTACCAGTTTCGGGATCCCCTCTGGCCTTTCCAGGGTGATCACATCTGAGAAATGTTGTTTCAGGACCATATTGGCGGTTGACAGGACATCCCTGTCATCATCCACAATCAGAATGCATGCTTCCCTTTTTGACATAATTGAGCAAGGTACTGCTTGTTCCATTATGACACAAATTTTTGTGTCAAAATGAGACGATTATATCTCCTGAGTAAATCACAATTTTAGTAAAATGCAGATATACAGTTACTTGTGATGCATGGCGCATGTATTGATAAAGAATATAAGGTATTAATATATATAAATCATTTATATTTGCACTATGTTTAAAAACTTTTTCCTCACGGCCCACCGTAACATTGTCCGGAACAAGATGCAGTCCGCCATCCAGGTGGCCAGCCTTTCCATTGGCATTGCCGCCGCTGTGCTCATCGGCTTATATGCAAGATATGAATTGAATTATGACCGGTTCAATGAGAAGTTTGACCGGATCTACCGTGTGGAGTTCGGGGACCAGGTGGGTATGCCGAGTGCGATAGGCCACCAGATCAAGCAGCAGATCCCGGAAGTTGAGAACGTGGTTCGCCTGGTCAACTGGATCGGTAAGGATGAGTACGCCACCTGGTCATATTATCAGAACAATGATCCATCCGGCCAGGAACGGATGTTCAGGGTCGAAGACATGTATTATTGCGACAGTACCATTTTTAAGGTATTCAGTTTCAGCTTTTTGCATGGAGATCCCGGCACTGCCCTGAGGAACCCGAATTCAGTCGTATTGACTGAAAGCACTGCACGATCCCTTTTTGGTGATGAAGACCCGATGGGACAAGTAATTCGCCGGGATGAATTAACCGTTACCGGGGTGATCGAGGATGTGATAAACTCCCATATTGAAATTAATATGCTTGTTTCCCTGATGAGCCATGATTCACTAGGCGGATTTAAAAGGGGAGAACAGGGCTATCTGAATTATTACAACGGGGACAACAGCTTCATGACCTATGTAGTACTTCCGGAAAGCAATGATCCAAGGTATATTGAGAAAAGGGTGAACGACTATTTCACGGAGACAGATCAGGATGACGCCTTTCAGGTTTCGGAGGATACAAGATTCTCCCTGCGCCCCCTGGAAGACATTTATTTCAGTACGAACCTGAAAGGTGAACAAAACTATTTCAGGCACGGAAATATGAATCTTATGCGGACACTGCTTGCCATCGCGATATCTATTCTCTTTATCAGTGTAATCAATTATGTTAATATTTCGACGGCGCGTGCATCCCTCCGGGCCATGGAGGTGGGTGTCAGGAAAATACTGGGCTCATCCAAATCAAAGCTGATCATACAGTTCCTGACAGAGGCGATCCTTGTATCAATATTTTCCTTCATGATTGCCCTTACCCTGGTGCAGCTTCTGTTACCGGGATTCAATCAGCTGGCATCAACCGAAATGGACCTCATGATCAGTTCAAACCCGGCAAGCTGGTTGATATATATCATCTCGGCCATCGTTCTTGGAATCATATCCGGCCTGTATCCTTCCATTTACCTTACGGGTTTCAGGACGATTGCATCATTGTCCAGAGAACAGCACAAAGGAAAAGGGTCCGTTCTGTTCAGGCAGGTATTGCTGACCTCCCAATTCAGCATTGCCATAGTGCTGATCATTGGACTATTTGTTGTTTTCAGACAACTGCATTACATGAAATCTGCCCATCCGGGATTTAACCAGGAACTGGTGATCAACAACAATTATTACAGGTTTGGTGAGGACCAGGCCAGGAGACGGCTTTTCAGGGAAAGACTGCTAAGGAATCCGAATATCACAGGAGTTGCTTTCTCCCAGGGCATCATGGGTGGCAGACAGAAGACAGGAGTACAGCCTCTTGAAGCCAACGGTGTTAAAATTCAATGTAATATACTTCCCATCGATGCTGATTTTTTTGAGGTAATGGAAATCAAGCTGCTTGGCGGGCGTAGTTTCTCCTGGGACAGACCCGCGGATTACATGAATGAGCGGGGTAATCTTCCCGCAAAGGTCATTATCAATGAAACTGCCATGCGTGCGTTTGAGCTGGAATCTCCGGTAGGATATACTGAAACTTTTGACAATGGGTTTACTCTTGAAATCATTGGATTGGTCAGTGATTTTAACTTTAAATCCCTTCACGAGAAAATTGAGCCATGCGTCTATGTCTGGTTTGATTGGTTGCAGAATGCCAGTATCAGGATTACAGCCAACGATGTTCCGGGAACAGTGAAGTTTATTAAAACGGAATTCCAG
The DNA here is from genome assembly GCA_001303955.1 of Bacteroides sp. SM23_62. Classification (GTDB taxonomy): domain Bacteria; phylum Bacteroidota; class Bacteroidia; order Bacteroidales; family SM23-62; genus SM23-62. The sequence goes on from LJUP01000069.1 coordinate 17,875, forward strand.
TCAATGTTCCCGGGGGGGATCTTTGATTACACATTCCTTGACGAAACCTATGGTGAGCAATACATCAGGGACGAGAAGGTAGCGATGATCATCAGCTTCATGACGTTTGTGGCGATCCTGGTTGCCTGTCTGGGACTTTTCGGCCTTTCTTCTTTCATGGCTGCCAGGAAAACCAAGGAAATAGGGGTCCGCAAGGTGCTTGGGGCTTCGGTTCAATCCGTATTCCTTTTACTCTCCAGGGAATTCGTCAAATGGGTGGTCCTGGCGATCCTGATTGCCTGTCCCGTGGCATGGATTGTTGTGAATAAATGGCTGGAAACATTTGCTTACCATACCCACATTGAAGTTTGGGTATTATTCGCTGCCATACTGATTGCTTTTCTGATCACTTTCCTGACGGTAACCTGGCAGTCGTTGAAAACAGCCAGGACGAATCCCATTGAGTCACTCCGGTATGAATAGATATATGTAATTACTCTGCGATCCAGTGTTCCGAATCGACCCTGGCTTCTTCCAGGTATTTTTCAATGGCCATAACGACTTCAGTGTTTTCTCTGCTCACGTCATTTTCTTCTGTGAGGTCAGTGCTCAGATCATACAATTCCAGTTCCCCTTTGAGGCCGGTGCGCAGTGCTTTCCACTTTTTCCACCGGACGGCCTGCCGGAAGGATTGTTCATAAAACTCCCAGTACAGAAATCGGTCAGGTGGATGGAGGTCAGGTTCTGCCAGGCAGGGCAGGAGGTTGATTCCGTCAATGTTAACCGGTGTTTCTGTTTCTGCCAGCGCAGCTGCAGTGGGCAGGAAATCTGCAAAATACCAGGCAGCATCACTGGTCTGTCCTGCCGGCACTTTCCCCGGCCAGCATACAATCCCCGGTACCCGGATGCCTCCCTCGTACATATCCCTTTTATACCCTTTCAGCGGCCCGTTGGAATCGAAGAAATTGACCACGCGGGTCTGGTCGACCCGGGCTTCTGACCTGGGACCATTATCCGAGACGAAGAACACAATGGTATGATCCGCCAGGCTGAGGCGGTCCAGTGCCTGCCTGATCCTTCCCACGCATGAGTCCAGGCGGTATATCATGGCTGCATATGTCTTTTCCTCCAGTGGCCAGCTCTCCTTCTCATAGGGATTCAGCTCAGGCGCATCAAATGGGCTGTGGGGATTGCTGTAGGCGATATACAGGAAGAAAGGATCCTCCCGGTTCCGTTCCATGAACCTGATCGCACAATCCGTGACCAGGTCAGTTTTGTAGTATCCTTTCTGGCCATCCTGGTTGCCCGGGACATCAATGAGATCTTCATTTTCATACCATTTTGCAGGCCAGTAACTGGGGGAGTGCAGTTCGGATGTCCTTGTTAGTACACCGTAGAACTCATCGAATCCGCGGCTCAGGGGACCTGCATCCGGGTTGTATCCGCCCAGGTGCCATTTCCCGGTGAGGCAGGTCCGGTACCCGGCTTCCCGCAGAACATGGGCAACCGTTGTATCCTCGTCGAAAAGGTTCAGCCTCCTCCTGGGCCTGTTGTTCTTGTAACCCAGTGTCCCACCCACGTGGCAGAAATTGCCCCGGACCCTTGTATGCCCGGTATGCTGGCCGGTCATCAGGACACTCCTCGATGGGGCGCAGACAATGCATCCGGCATAGGTTTG
>LJUP01000360.1 GCA_001303955.1 Bacteroides sp. SM23_62
CTGCCGCGGATAAAGGTTGCCATTGCCCATGACAGCCGCAATAACAGTCGCCTGTTCGCAGAAACGACTGCCCGTATCTTTGCAGCCAACGGGATCAAGGCTTACCTGTTCGATGATCTGAGGCCAACGCCTGAGCTCTCCTTCGCCATCCGGCATTTCGGATGCCAGTCCGGCGTCATCATCACCGCCTCCCACAATCCCAAGGAATACAATGGATACAAGGTTTACTGGGATGACGGCGGACAGATCATCGCGCCCCATGACGAGAACATCATAGGCGAGGTAAACAGGATCTCCGGCATTGATGAAGTAAAATTCGAAGGTGATCCTGCCTTGATCGAAACCATCGGGGCATCAATTGATGATCTCTATACAGACAAACTGGCAACCCTGTCCCTTTCCCCGGAAGCCATCCGGCAGCAACATGACCTGAAAATCGTTTATACGCCCATCCATGGAACAGGCGTAAAACTGGTTCCCATGGCTCTGAAGAAATTCGGGTTCACCCGGATTATTAATGTGCCTGAACAGGATGAGGTGAACGGGGATTTTCCTACCGTGCATTCACCCAATCCGGAAGAAACTGCGGCCCTGGCAATGGGACTGCAGAAAGCAGAAGAAGAAGGGGCCGAACTGGTAATGGCTACCGATCCGGATGCCGACAGGGTGGGGATAGCTGTCCGGGATGACCGGGGTAAGCTGATATTGCTGAACGGAAACCAGACCGGATCCCTGCTCTATTACTACCTGATCAGGAAATGGTCGGAAAACGGGAAGCTTACCGGCATCCAGTATGTGGCAAAAACCATTGTCACAACGGAATTACTGGCAGACATTGCCCGGAAATTTGGGGTTGAAATATTCAATGTCTTGACAGGCTTTAAGTTCATTGCCGATATCATCAGGCGAGAGGAAGGCAAAAAGGAATTCATCATTGGCTCCGAGGAAAGCTATGGATATCTGGCGGGGGACTTTGTACGCGACAAGGATGCGGTGATGTCCTGTGCCCTGATTGCCGAAACTGCTGCCTGGGCCAGGATCCAGGGTAAGACGCTGTATGAATTACTGCTGGATATATACCTGGAATTCGGCCTGTACCTGGAGCAACTGTCTTACATCGTCAAAAAAGGAAAATCTGGCGCTGAGATCATTGCAGGGATGATGCAAAACTACCGGGAAACTCCTCCGGCCGGGCTGGCCGGCTCACCGGTGGTGCTGATACACGATTACCAGAGCAGTAAAACCCTGGATACCATAACCGGCAAATCAAGTCCCATTGAGCTGCCCAGATCCAATGTGCTCCAGTTTATCACAGAGGATCATACCAAAGTATCCATACGGCCATCAGGCACCGAACCCAAGATCAAATTCTATTTCAGTGTCAAAGGATCACTGGAAAACAGGCAGGATTATCCGGCCCAGAAAACCAGATTGGAACAGAAAATCAATACGCTGCGAAAGGAATTAGGGATTACGGAGTTATGACTAGAGTTGTTCTCATTCGATCCCGATACGCTTCAGTGCATAACCTGTCTGCCGCAAATAATCTCCGTATCCTGTCATCCAGTAAAATCCTGGCATGCATCTAGCCAGAACATGACTGTTAGCATCGAAGCTGATGTCAATTTGTGACCGGCAGATATCCTTGAAAGGATGTTCAATGATGGTGCCTTTTAATCCAACATAATGACTCACCTGAAAATCAGGAATGATATTGGTTACCACCTATTCCTTTATGCATTTCCACCTTTGGTGCAGTTCCATAGCCTGATTCAAGATGGGTCAGGATCCTTGCCGGTTCTTTATGCTGGCCATCCATTCCTCTGGGGGCAGTGCAGTGGGCCAATGTAATGATCCTGTCATGCGGATAGGTCGGATCATTCAGGAACACCGGCTTCCCGGATATGTTGGCCATTAATATGCCCGCCGGGATGACCATAAAATCCGATTCGCAGAAGGAAAGATATCCGGCATCATTCAGCAGGCTTAGTGTCAGACAGGCAGATGTTTGAGCCAGTGGCATGATCGTCCCCACACAACTGATGGTTATGGCCCGGCAGTTAGCATTATCCATAATCTTCCGGAAGATATCTTCTAGGAGAAAACAGTTGTCTACAAATTTGGATCGGTTTCCAATGTGATGCCACATTTCCCCTGAAATATCCAATTATGTGCATAAAAAGATTCATCTTTTACGTCATTTAATACAACATTCAAATCAGATAAATCTTTGAAAGGATCTTTCTTAAACTGGTGAAGAAATAACCAAAAGATCCGATAATGAACGAATTATTTTTTGGTGAAATTTGACATCAGTACTAATTTTAAGAGAGTATTTTTTGCAATATCTCATTCCTAATTCTCCTCGTTAGGAATATTCACTAATTCCCTTCCAGTTTGTTTTCAATTAGATATTCCTACAATTGATTTTAACTATTCCTTCTTTCATCATTGTAATTATCAATTTCAATTGAGCTGGACACTTGCATAATTTTAATCGTAGATTTTCTAAGATAAAACTAAATATAACAATAAAAAAGGAGGACAAATGAGACACAAACAATTCACATTAAGTGTAGTACTCTTATTAAAATTTGGACTGACAGGATTATTTGCTCAGGAAGCAATAACAGCCTCAGGTGGTGATGCTACCGACAGCAGTGGTTCGGTAAGCTATTCCGTTGGACAGGTATTTTATACTACCAAAACAGGCATAAATGGTTCTTCAGTAGAAGGATTACAACAACCCTACGAGATTTCAGTTGAAACAGCAATTGAACAAGCCAAAGACATAAATTTAATATGTACAGTTTACCCAAATCCTGTGACTTATCTTCTATTCTTAGAAGTTGAAATCTCTAAAAACGAGAATTTGTACTATCAACTTTACAACATGAATGGAAAACTGTTTGAAAGCAAAAAACTAATAGACAACAGGACCACCATTGTAATGTCAAATCTCGTTTCTGCAACTTATTTTCTGAAGGTTACAGACAATCGGAAAGTTGTTAAAATTTTTAAAATCATTAAAAAGCAATAAAAATGAAAAAGCTACATATATTAATAGCATCAGCAATATTCACTGCAAGTTTATTTGCCCAGTCACCTGAAAAAATGAGCTATCAGGCCATTGTAAAAGACGCAAGCGATAACCTAGTTAGGAACCAGTCAATAGGTATACAAATAAACATTTTACAAGGTTCACTGTCTGGCACCGCAGTATACGTAGAACGACATTTTCCAACTACAAATTCTAATGGGTTAGTAACGATGGAAATTGGTAACGGGACAAGAGTCTCGGGAGATATTTCTGCCATTGACTGGGCAAACGGTCCCTATTTCATAAAAACCGAAACTGACCTGAATGGTGGAGCAAATTACACTATTACAGGCACAAGCCAGTTGTTGAGTGTACCATATGCCCTGCATGCCAAAACGGCTGAAAGTATTACTGACACAATATCCGAAACCGACCCTGTCTTTGGTGCATCAGTGGCCAGTGCCATTACTGCAACAGATACTGCATACTGGAGCAATAAACTTGATACTGTTACCAAAGCTTATGTAGATGCGAGAATTATTGAATTACTATGTCAACAAGGCATTGGTACTGTTTCAGATTATGATGGAAATGAATATGAAATTGTAAAAATAGGCAACCAGGTATGGATGGCCGAGAACCTAGCTTATCTTCCCAGTGTGAGTCCCCCATCAAATGGATCATATACAGTTCCCTATTACTATGTTAGTGGTTATGAGGGAACCAGTATAAATGAGGCAAAATCAACTGATAACTATCAAACTTACGGGGTTTTATATAACTGGCCAGCGGCGAATGAAGCTTGTCCAACTGGTTGGCATTTACCCTCAGATGATGAATGGAAAGAACTTGAAATGTTTCTGGGAATGAGCCAAGCAGAAGCGGATGGATATCTTGAACGTGGAACTGATGAAGGAGGTAAGCTAAAAGAAGCAGGTTCCACACACTGGCCAAGCACGAATATCGGTGCAACAAATTCAAGTGGATTCACTGCACTTCCCGGTGGATGGTGCTTAACTGGCACTGAAGGAGGCTTTCATCTCTTCGGAGCTTATGCTCTTTTTTGGACTTCAACTCAACATAATATCGACAGCTACTGGTACCGGAGGCTTGGTTGGGAAAATTCAAAAGTATTTCGCGCTAACAATGGTATCACGGATAACGGGTTTTCGATTCGTTGTGTCAAGGATTAATGGAAAAATTAAAATAGCCCCCGAAAATAGTACAACAAATATCAATTAGAATTAAAGGATTGGCAATTATGAGGGAGGATTAATAATAAATCCTGATCCCTTTGGCTGGGGTTTTATATCTTAGCAGGATCTTAAAGATTCACTATCATGAAATCATACAGGAAGGAACTCTGGTTTAATGTACCCCAGCGCAGGCAACTCATAAACATCACTCCGGAAGTGCAATCATGCCTGGTTGAAAGTGGTGTGCAGGAAGGTTTATGCCTGGTAAACGCTATGCATATAAGTGCTTCGGTCTTCATCAATGACGATGAATCCGGTTTGCATCACGACTTCGAGGTCTGGCTGGAGAAGCTGGCCCCCGAAAAACCGCATTCACAATACCGGCATAACGGGTATGAGGACAATGCCGATGCCCACCTGAAGCGCACCATTATGGGCCGGGAAGTGGTGGTGGCTGTTAGTAATGGTCGGCTGGATTTTGGCCCGTGGGAACAGATCTTCTACGGCGAGTTCGATGGGATGAGGCGCAAGCGGGTGCTGGTGAAGATCATTGGTGACTAATCCCCGTCTGCGAATAACTGGTCGCCGAAGTTTACCAGGTACAACCTGCTGGTTGCCCGTGTAACGGCTGTATACAGCCAGCGGTAATATTCGGTATCTATCATCTCCTCCTTCATGTATCCCTGGTCCACAAACACCGTATCCCACTGGCCGCCCTGGGCCTTGTGGCAGGTTATGGCATAGGCGAATTTGACCTGCAGGGCGTTGAAAAAGGCATGTTCCCTGACGAGTTCGTATTTTTTCTTCTTGCTCTTGATGTCAGGGTAATCCTCCAGGATGCTGAAATACAGCTGCCGGTTCTCCTCGTAACCCAGTGAGGGTGATTCCGAAGAAATGGTATCCAGGAGGATCTTGACATCCAGTTCAATATCCCTGTAATCCGGGAAGCGCAGCATCACATCGGCAAAACGGAACCCGTATCTTTCCTGGTAATCCTGTATATCAGCAATTTCAGCGATATCCCCGTTGGCAATGAAGTCCAGTTCGGGTTCCTCCTGTGCCCAGAAGTAATTATTCCTGACCACCATCAGCATGTCCCCTTTGGTGATGTCTTCCTCCTTCCAGAGGATCTTGCTGCGGATCCCTTCATTGTAAAGATTGGCCCTTTTATTGGAGCGGGTCACGACAATGGTATTGGTCATATTGACCCTGTCGTAGGAATCCGAGATCTTCTCGATCAATTCATCACCGCTGATACGGGAAATATCCGGATAACCTGAAGTTTTAAATTGGGGCCAGGACCTTTTCTTTTTTTCCACTCCTTTTCGTAACATGTTCGCATTGATCAGGATGCCGGAATCGAGCGATTGCCTGACCACATCATCCAGGAATACGGATTTGACGGTAAGGTCGTATTGTTCCATGAAGGATGGATCCAAAGCGGGACTGATATCCAGTCCCA
>LJUP01000361.1 GCA_001303955.1 Bacteroides sp. SM23_62
ACGGTGACCATCATTACGAACATGTTCGTAATGACACGGAAAAAACAATCAGGTATCTGGCTCACGAAGATTCTGTGATTGTCTGGCATGATTATGCCTATCACCCTGAGGAAGTGAGATTCGAGGTGCTGGCAGGCATTCTGGATGGTACGGATCCGGCACTCCATGAAGATTTGTATCATGTTTCCCAGACCAAATGTGCCATTCTGCTGAAAAAGGACCTGAAAGGGAAATTCCTGGACCCTCCCGAGGAACCCGGGGAGTTCTACGAGGTCAAAATGAACAGAAAAACCATCCCTCCAAAAAAGTAAATATTGCAGAAAATCCTGGTCATACCTTCCTGGTATCCGCCTGACGGTGGACAATTCTTCCAGGACCATGCCGAGGCATTGGCTGAAGCCGGATTTGAGGTCGATATCCTTGTCAACCGCATTATTGGTCTTTCAAAACTGAGGTTTTCAGAGCTTTCATCGTTGAAGCGGTTTCAGGTAAGTGATGTAAACGGCACAAGGCTGGTCCGTTCTTTTTACCTGAAATGGCCCAAGAATGAGTTGCTGAACATCCGTAAATGGGCTGACTCAACGCTAAGACTGTTCCAGAAATACGAGCACAGTTTCGGTAAACCCGATATCATCCTGGCCCATAGCTCCATATGGGCGGGTTATGCCGCATCATTAATTGCCGCAGGCTCCGGCATCCCATATATTATCACCGAACACAGGAGCCGGTTTACAGGCCTGACAGCCGAAGCAAAAAGCCTGGTCAGGGATGCATATCATCCGCTTTTGAAGAAAGCTTTCAGGGGAGCTAGCAGGATCATAACAGTATCGGATGCCATGCAAGCCTCCATCCGTCAGTTTACCTCAGGGGACCAGGAGATCCTGACAATCCCGAACCTGGTGGATACGGGATATTTTATCCCTCTGACTGACCGCCAGCGGGATCCTCTGGTGATCCTGTCAATAGGACGGCTGGAGCATGAAAAGGGGATGGATCTGGTCATCCAGGCTTTTGGCAGGCTTGTTAATGATATACCGGGGACAAGCCTCAGGATCGTGGGTAAGGGTTCCCAGGAATCCCGACTCAGGACATTGGCTTCGCAGGTCAGTGGTCGAGATAGCATCCATTTTCTTGGAAAACTTTCGCCTGGACAATTGCTCGAAGAGTTTCACCAGGCAAAGATACTTGCTGTGGCCAGCCGGTATGAAGCCTTCGGTGTGGTCTTCATCGAAGCCATGTCCACCGGTCTGCCTGTACTGGCTGCACGCAGTGGCGGACCGGATACCTTTGTAACGGAAACGGCCGGTCAGCTGGTTGAAAGCGACAGTGTTTCCGCTGTGTATGATGGTTTGAAGTATATTTATGATCATTATGATGATTATGATCCTGCATCGATCCGGCAATATGTGGAAGATCATTTCAGCAAGGAAGCTGTTATGAGAAAATATACCGGATTGATCCGGGAAATCTGTGATGATAAAGGTTGAACTGGCATACAATCAGGGTTTCCCCTGGCATTCCAGAGACGGGTGCCATGTAAGGGGTTATATCCTTTCAGGCAAAAATGTATATCTCAGCGGGAATTCCCTTTTGGATTATTTCCTCCGGGCACATGATTATTTTGAATTCATAGCACTGCTCACAGAGGCTGATGGCATGTTTTCCGTAATTCTGACCAAGGAGGAAAAAGTATTTCTGGCAACGGACCGGATCAGGACGTTGCCCCTGTTTTATGCTGTATCCGGACAAAACAGTATTATTTCAGATTCGGTGGACAGGCTACATGAGGTCAGGGGAAGCTGGGAACTCGATCAGCAAGCTTCCATGGAATTCCTGGCCACGGGATTCGTAACCGGAAGGGAGACACTCTCAAAGGATATCTTCCAGGTCCAGGCTGCTGAAGCCATTTATATTGAGCCCGGTAAGATACATCAGCGATTATATGCAACATACCAGACCAGCCTGGCTGGCCAACCTTCATTCGATGGTCTGTTGAATGGCCTGGAAAGAATGACCACAAAGGTATTTAAAAGGCTGGCAGCCTCCCTGCAGGGTCGGACAGCAATCATTGCGCTCAGTGGGGGTTTTGACTCGAGGTTCATCGCCGCCATGCTCAAGCGGCTGGCCTATCCCAGGGTTATATGCTTTACCTATGGAAGGGAGGGCAACCCTGATATGATCATCTCAAGGAAAGTGGCGGAAAGCCTTGGATTTCAATGGATTCCCGTGGTATATACCGAGGCGTTAGTGGAAGGGTTCCTGCAGGATAACACATTTTACGATTATGTCCGGTACACTTCGAATTGGGTTTCCATGTTTTTCATGCAGGAATATTTTGCCCTCAGGTATTTAAAAGAGCAACAACTGATACCGGGGGATTCGGTTTTTATACCCGGACACTCAGGGGATTTTTTTGCCGGGAGCCAGTTTATCAAACATGGAATAGCTGCCGGGGATGAATCCATCAAAAGAATCAGCAAAAGGATCTGGGAAATCAAATATAACCTGTGCAAACCATCCCTCGATAGCAGGCGGATCATGATGTCCAGGATATGCAGAACCCTGATGGAAAAAAGATTCGTTGATAATGCCAGGTCCTGGTCCGTATATGAGGACTGGGATCTCAAGGAAAAGCTCGCCAAGTTCATCGTCAATTCCTGCAATGTTTATGCATGGTTTGGATATGAATACAGGCTTCCTTTCTATGACGTTGCCTTCCAGGAATTCTTTCGCGATGTGCCTTACGCATATAAGCTCAATAAAAAGCTTTATGATTCATTTCTGGTTAACGGGCTTTTCAAAGAATATGGCCTGAACCAGCCCAATGAAATCCAACCCGGTGCCAGGATCCAGCGTATGGCAAAACTGAAAAGGAACCTGAAAAAAATGATTCCGGAACGGTTCCTGCCTTCTTTACCCCCCAGACAGGATCCCATTTTCTATTACGAGATCACCAGGATTCTGCAGGAAGATATGGCTGAAAAGGGCATCAGGATCAATATCCGGGGCAGGAGTTACAACTCGCTTATCGTCCAGTGGTATATTGAATACCTGAAAAGATTACAGTATTAAAATATTTTTTAAATTTGCACCGCCGCGAACGGCCATATACACTCCCACACTCACACCCAAACCCATGCCTTCATGGTGGATGTAGCTCAGCTGGTTAGAGCGCTGGATTGTGGTTCCAGAGGTCGCCGGTTCGAATCCGGTCTTCCACCCAGATTAAAGCTCTGTACCAATCGGAACGGCAGAGCTTTAATTTTTATCCAACAGTGTACCCTGTTTGCCAGGCATTATAGAATCTTTCTTAGAGGTAATTAAACTCCATGATTGGAAGAGCTGGCTGAAGCCGGTGGATTTGACCTTACATCTAATGTCCAGGTCTGGTGAAATTTTTGAGCTTCGAAAAACCCTTGTACTGATTTCTCAGAGTATTTAAAATATTCATTGTTGCTTTCAAATTCCGGAACCAATTGCATCATTTCCAGTACCACTTGGATATCACTTTTCTGATACAGTTTTTTCAAAAGATTGTTGATCTTAAAGGAAAGTAGCCTGGAATCCTCCTTGTTGCCACGGGCGATCAATATTTTTGGGTGATGGGTCTGCTGGGTCTTATCCTTGTCAGCAAGCACTTCTTCATATAGTTTTTCCCCGGGGCGAAGTCCAATAAATTCTATTTTAATATCCTCCCCAGGAACCAAACCAGAAAGCCTGATCATGTGTTCGGCCAGTTCTTTGATCTTTATCGGTTTTCCCATGTCAAAAACAAAAATTTCTCCTCCCTGACCCATAAAACCTGCCTCTAGTACCAGCTGGCAGGCCTCAGGGATGGTCATGAAATAACGTGTTACATCAGGGTGTGTGACTAATACAGGTCCTCCTGACTTAATCTGTTTTCTGAACAGAGGAATAACAGAGCCATTTGACCCTAGTACATTACCAAACCTAGTAGTAACAAACTGTGTTTTTGTGTCCGATCTTCCAGCCTGTGCTTGTATATAAAGTTCACAGATCCGTTTTGATGCACCCATAATGTTGGTTGGATTAACTGCTTTATCGGAGGAAACCATTACAAACTTATATACCTGGTATTGAATTGCTAGATCTGCCAGAATCTTCGTTCCTCTAACATTTACACGGACCGCTTCGTGAGGATTCATTTCCATCATAAAAACGTGCTTATAAGCAGCAGCATGAAAAACAATCTCGGGGCTGAATTCTAGAAAAATATTCTCCATTTTTTCCCGGTTGATGATATCTGCAAGAATAATCCGGTATGAAACATTATTAAAATTCTCCCTTAATTCTTTATCAAGGTAAAACATGGGTGTTTCTGCCTGATCAACCAGTACCAATTGTTTTATACTAAATCTAGTTAATTGACGTGTTATCTCAGAACCAATAGATCCTGCAGCTCCTGTAACCAGTACGGTTTTCCCTTTCAGTTCCTGTTCAAGCCTTGTCATGTCAAGCTCTATCGGTTCCCTGCCAAGCAGGTCTTCCAATTTCACTTTTTGCAGATTCCCGATCTTAAAGTCCCCATTCAACCAGTCCTGGACTTTTGGTGTTTCAAGCACTTCCAGATTATTGACAAGGGCCATTTGAATAAGTTCACTTTTTCTTTTAGGTGAAATATCATGTTCGGCTACGATAAAGACCTTAATTGAATTCTTTTTCAGAAATTCCAGGGAGTTCAGTATCGTCGGAGGATAAACATTTATCCCCTCCATTTTTTTCCCTTTTAACTTTTTATCATATTCAATAAATCCTATTATCCTATAGCCACTATTATGATCAGTCTGAATGATCTGTTTTACTAATCTCGCCATGGAACCTGCTCCGAAGATTAATACATTCTTCTTTTCTCCAGATGCAATGGTTATGAACTCATAAGTCATCTTTATTAAGACCCTGGTCAGGAACTGGATCACGGATAATATTCCGTAATGAATTACCAGTATAGAAAAAGGGATAATAAAAATATCATGCCAGTCGTAGATCCTGGCTAAAAGCGAAATTGATACAAGTACGACTAAAGAATAAGCATTGCAACTGACAACTTTGAAAATATCCATAATGGTTGTATGCCTTATCAATCCTGAGAAGGGTTTGAAAATAAGATTGAAAGAGGTAAATACGAAGAGTGTTAAGAGTGCATGATATAACGCCTGGTTCATGTCAAATGCTGATATCGATAAATTGAACCGTAGCACATAGGCGAAAAAGAAAGTAATAAAAACAAGTATAGTATCATTGATAAAAACAAGCCATCTTGGCACTGAATACTTCTTGAATATTATCCTTGCCTTTTCGAGAAAGATCTCGATCAGTCTTGAATTTGTACCAACCACGAATTTGGGAGTTTTTGTAGTTTCATAAAGTGACATATAAAATTAAAGTAACTTATTGATCTTCAGAAGTCAATTTATTGCTGTTTTTACGAAATAACAGGATTACTTGATGAATGATTTAATTCAATTGGTAAACGACTATAATCCTACTTCCTTCCGTATAAGTAAGAATTCGATATATTAGAGAAAATGGCTGAATTTACTTAAACTCATCTTCTACAGTTAATTCCAGGGTTAAAAACCTTTGATGGTCTATTTCAACGACTTACGATTTGAAATCCGGTGATTTTCAAAAAA
>LJUP01000362.1 GCA_001303955.1 Bacteroides sp. SM23_62
GCGTGAAACCGGGCGAAATACTCGCCACCATGCGCCAGGCACAGCTATCCCATTATGCCAGACCGGCCTGGCTTTCCCGCTGGATGCAGGATATCCGGTACCTTCCCCTGGTTATCCTGATTCCTGTTTTCATTATTACGATGATCCTGATACTGGCAGGAACCTTTACCCTGGCCGATTTTTCCATGCCGGACGGCCCGGTCAATTATGGCGAGTTCTTTCCTCATGGGTGGCTGAATGGCTCGTTCACCTTCCTGTTTGTGTTATCAGCCATAGCCGGGATAAACGGGATAAGCCGTTACTGGAAGAACATGAAGAGCTTACATGAAGACAACAGTGCATGGCAACGGCTGAAATTCCGTAATTTCTGGCAGGTCATCCGAAAGATCATGGTCCACAGGGATTTCAACAGTTGCAAAGAACAAAAAGGCCGCTCCCTGGCCCATCTCCTTGTCTTCTGGGGCTTTATATTGCTGCTTTTTGTAACATTTTTCGCCATCCTTTCCACCATCTTTTTTGAATATCCGCTGACCTTCCTGAATCCCGTAAAGATCGCCGGCAACCTTGGCGCTCTCCTGTTGCTGGCAGGAACCACCCTGATGATCCTTCACCGGCTCAGCAAAAAGAACAGGCTGGAAAGCAGGTACGGGGACTGGTTCTTTTTGGTATCTTTCTGGCTCCTGACCCTTTCGGGGCTGCTGGTGGAAGGAGCACGCTTCCTCGAATGGAGCTTTGCCTATCATTTCTATTTCGTCCACCTGGTGTTGGTCTGGATCATCATCCTGTATATTCCTTATACCAAATTCGCTCATTTTCTTTACAGGATTACTGCGTTGATTTTTCTGAAACGAAAGCATGGTTAAGTCAAAAAGGATAATGAACACGAACCTGATCATATGGCCGGTGTTGCTTCTGATATTGTCATTTTTCATGATGTCCTCCCAGCCTGCAGAACCATTCCGGAAGACCACGGTTTTTGAGTACTGCACAACGGCAGATGACACATTTGGTTACAGGATCCCTGCACTGGTGACGGCTGGCAATGGGACATTACTTGCTTTTGCTGAAAGAAGAAAGGGCTTGCACGATCATGCCCAGAATGATATTGTATTGCGCAGAAGTTTTGACAATGGCATGACCTGGCAGCAAGAACAGCTGATCGCGGAGGATGGAAGAAATTCTTTAAATGACCCCTGTGCGGTGGTACTCGAATCTGGCCGGATATTGCTTATATACCAGAGATTTCCTTACGGTTATCATACCCTGAATTCAGGATGGATCAGGATGGCAGATACAGGTTATCAAAGTCCCAGAACCACCAGGTCGTACCTTGTTTTTTCTGATGATGATGGAGAGAGCTGGTCAGCGCCAAGGGAAATTACAAGAATGATCAGGCAGGAGAGCAGAATTAGTGTGGGGAGTCCCGGCAGAGGTATTCAACTGGAAAACAATGAATTCAGAGGCCGTATCATTTTTCCCCTGTATGAGACCATACCTGACGGTAAAGGGGACCGGACCTGGAAAAACCGGGTTGCATACAGTGATGACCAGGGAGAAACCTGGTCCCTCAGCGAAATCATACCCCACCACGATCTCATGGGTTTCGGCAATGAAGCACAGGTGGTGGAACTGCCTGACGGATCATTGTTGTTCAACGCCAGAAATCAGGGCGGTCAATACAGAAAAATTTCCATGAGCCGGGATGGCGGGAATACATGGGATCCCATGAAACTGGATCCGGGACTTCCAGGCGTGAACTGTATGGGATCAATCATTGGCCATGACGGCGAACTGGTTTATGCCGGACCGGCAAATAAAACACAAAGGACCAGCGGAACGGTGCGGATAAGTGAGGATAATGGAAAGACCTGGGGCCATTCACGTGAAGTCATCCCTGGCAGCTATGCCTACAGTTGCCTGACCACGTTGAAAAACGGGAAGATCGGTTTACTATACGAAACTGACAGCTACAGAAGAATCAATTTCATGTCGTTCAGTCCCGCTTGGATCAAGGAAGGCATACCGGAAAATAAAATCAGGTAATTAATGCCCCCGGGAAATACAAATTGATAAATTTGCCAGATATTTGTTTTATTTTCATCCCGAATTCAAACAAACCATACAAAAAATTTCATGAAACTAATCACAGTTGATTTCATTATTCTCGCTGTATTCTTCAGCATTGTCCTCCTGATTGGATACATAGCCTCAAAAAAAGCGGGCAAAGATACATCTGAATTCTTTCTCGGGGGCCGGGGAATGCCCTGGTGGCTGCTGGGCATTTCCATGGTGGCCTGTACGTTCTCGGCCGATACGCCCAACCTGGTGACCGGGTTTGTCCGTGAAGACGGGGTAGCGAAAAACTGGGCCTGGTGGGCTTTCCTGATCACCGGGATGGTAACCGTATTTATCTATGCCCGCCTCTGGCTACGGTCCAATGTAATGACCGACCTGGAATTCTATGAAATCAGGTACAAAGGAAAGATCGCATCCTTCCTGCGAGGATTCAGGGCCGTCTACCTGGGTATATTTTTCAACACGCTGATCATGGGTACGGTGACCCTGGCTGCCATTAAGATCGGGGATGTGATGTTCGGTCTCAAGCCATGGATCACCGTGGTGTCGGCTTCCCTTATTGTGGTCATATATGCCGGACTCGGGGGACTCAGAGGTGTGGTATGGGCGGATTTCTTTCAATATTCCATAGCCATGTTCGGCGCAGTACTGGCTGCAGTAGTGGCTATAAAACAGCCGGAAGTGCAGGAAATCGGGGGACTCAAGGGATTGCTTGACCAGCTGGGCAGCAAGGCCGGATTCCTTCCTGACCTGAGTGATCCATCTGTTTATATTCCCCTGCTGATCATCCCCATTGCCGTACAGTGGTGGTCAGTCTGGTACCCCGGTGCCGAACCCGGAGGAGGAGGATACATTGCCCAGCGCATGCTGTCTGCCAAGAACGAAAAGAATGCCATCGGTGCAACCCTGCTTTTCAATTTCGCCCACTATGCCCTGCGTCCCTGGCCGTGGATCGTGGTGGCCATGGCATCCCTGATCATATACCCTGACCTGGCTTCGATCCGGGCAGACTTCCCAAATCTATCAGAAACTTATTTAAAGGACGATATTGCCTACCCTGTTATGCTTTCAAAGCTGTCTGCAGGTTGGCTGGGACTGGTTGTAGCATCCATCGTTGCAGCCTATATGTCGACCATCGGAACTCATCTTAACTGGGGCTCATCCTATGTGGTTAATGACTTTTACAGGCGGTTTGTCCGCTCCAAAGCCTCCGAAAAAGAACTTGTAATGGTAGGTAGAATTACCACCGTAACCTTAATGATCATTGCCGGAACCTTTGCATTGACCTTTCTCAACAACGCCACACAGGCTTTTGATATCCTTCTGTTATCCGGGGCCGGATCCGGTGCCATCTACCTGCTCCGCTGGTTCTGGTGGCGGATCAATGCCTGGACGGAGATCATAGCCATGATATTTGCTACTGCGCTGGCAGTGATCCTGGTTTTCGTTGTCCCTGATGAAGCTGTCACTACGACCAATCTGGATGCCTTTACGGCAAAACTTCTGATCGCCGTAACAGGGACCACCATTGTCTGGCTGGTAACAACCTTTTTGACGCGTCCGGAAAAAATGGAAACACTGTATAATTTCTTCCTGAAAACACATCCGGGAGGACCGGGATGGAAAAAAGTCGTAAAACAGGCTGAATCCGAGGGAAGGAACATAAATGAAAAAGAAGCCGGGAAGAAATGGGAAATGCCACAGCAGCTTTTGATGGTATTTTTGGGGATTGTGGTCATATATGGTTCATTATTCTCCATTGGAAGTTTTGTCTACGGCAACAACCTTACCGGGATCATTGCGGGGGCCATTGCCGTAATTGGTACCTTCTTCATGTTCAGGTTACTGGACAAGCTGAGGGTGGACAGTACAGGCTGATGTGAATAGTAAGTATCCGGCAATATAATTTGTTGTGTAATGGAAACAATATTTTCCCAGGTAGAAAAGTCATTTCTAAAGAGGGAAGGTAACTACGAGATGACAACCAGGTTGCCCTATATCCTGGTTGAAAATTTCCCGAAACTGGGTTTGATGACCTCACTGAGATTCCTGGAATGGGTCCTGGAAAATCCGGAGGGAGTGATCAGTCTTCCGACCGGAAAAACACCGGAATATTTTATCAAGTATACCGAATTCCTCCTGGAGAACTGGAACAAAGAACGGGGGGAAGAAATCCGCAGGGCATGCGGGTTGGAGGGTGACAGGAAACCCGATCTGAGAGGGTTGCACTTTGTCCAGATCGATGAGTTTTATCCAATCTCTCCCGAGCAGCACAACAGTTTCTACAATTATGTTGATCACTATTATATGAAGGGATTTGGACTGGACCGGAAAAGGTCCCTGCTGATCAATTCCGACGAAATACCACTCGCCAATGGAAAACATCACTCAGATGTATTTCCTGATTCTCAAGTTGATTTATCACTCATATACCGTGAACCTAAAAATGAACTGGAGAAACTCCAGCAGGCATCCATCTTGAAAATCAACGACTGGTGTCAAAATTACGAGGAGAGGATCCGGGAAATGGGAGGCATCGGTTTCTTCCTGGGGGGCATAGGTCCCGATGGCCATATCGCATTCAATACGAGGGGATCCGATCACCATTCAGCCACAAGGCTAACACCTACCAATTTTGAAACCCAGGCGGTTGCAGCAGCTGACCTGGGGGGGATTGAAGTCTCACGAAACCGGCTTGTGATAACCATAGGCCTTGAAACCATTACCTACAATCCTGATGCGGTGGCAATCATCTTTGCTGCCGGGGAAGCAAAAGCAGGCATCGTAAAAGCCTCTCTTGAGAGTGAGCCTTCCAGTAAATATCCTGCAACTACGCTGCAGAAACTGCCCAATGCCCGGTTTTACCTGACCACAGGTGCTGCAAACTTGCTGCATGACAGGATAGATCTGTATTACAGGACTGGTCCATGGACCCATGAAAAGACAGAGCGCGCCGTCATCGATCTGTGTCAGAAGATTGATAAGTATGGTGACCATCTGGTCATGGATGATCTTAAAAACGATCCATACTGCAGCCTGATCCCCGGCATGAACGAAGATACGGTCCAGTCCGTCAAGGATTCCATCGAGGCCAAGATCATGAAAGGGATAGAAAAAGAAAAAGAACAGGTATTTTATCATACCGGACCGCATCATGATGACATCATGCTGGGCATTATGCCTCATATAAACCGGCAGTTAAGAGAGGCTTCCAATGAATTTTATTTTTCCGTATTGACTTCCGGTTTTACGGCGGTCACCAATATGTTCATCATTTACCTTTTGACCGATGTGAAGCGTTTTTTAAATGCATCAGAAATACAGATGACAAAATATCCTGATTTTTTCGAAGACGGTTACAAATTAAAATGGGATAAAGATGTCAGTCATTATCTTGACAATATTGCCGCCAAGAATGACGATGAACTCAAACGGGGAATATCCCACCGGATGGTCAGGGCCATTGTGGACATCTGGAAAGTAAAAAGTCTCGAGAAACTATTTTTCACCATTGATGAAATTCTGTCCATCCTGAGAAAAAGTTATGACGGGAGTCAGAACCCACCCAAAAT
>LJUP01000363.1 GCA_001303955.1 Bacteroides sp. SM23_62
CAGTACGTCAACATATTCTGCGGCAATGGCGGCTTCTTCCGGGGCATGGATGTCTGTGGTTACTGGGATTTTCAGCCGGTTCCTGACCTTGCGAAGGATCTCCAGCGCTACCAGGTCACCAATGCCTGTAAATGAATCAGCACGGGACCTGTTTGCTTTCCGGTAGGAGGCTTTGAATATGTATGGGATCGACAGTCTGTCACAAATACCGGCAACCCATTCAGCAACCTGGAAACAGAGGGCTTCATCCTCAACCACACACGGACCGGCAATCAGGAAGAATTGGCCGGATCCGGTATGTTTTAGAAATGGCAGGTTTTCCAACATGCGGGTCTTGATTTGTAAAGAAGGACACTAAAAATAGGAATATTTTCCCATTCAAAAATTAATATGCCTTAAATATCTAGTATCCGTATTTCTCCTTCCACCACTTTCTTAACCGTTCCCTGATTTCCGTCTCCCTGGCATTGTTTTGCGGATCATAAAGTTTTTCCCCGCGGAGGTCTTCCGGCAGGAATTCACTTTCCACAAAATTACCCTCGTAATCATGTGCGTATTTATAATCATCCCCATAACCCAGCTCTTTCATCAATTGTGTCGGGGCGTTACGGATGTGAAGGGGAACACTGAGGTCGCCTGTTTTCCTGACCAGTTCCTGGGCATCATTAATGGCCATATAAGAGGCATTGCTTTTGGGTGATGTTGCCAGGTAGATGGCTGCCTCTGAGAGGATGATACGGGATTCGGGCCAGCCAACCATATGGACGGCCTGGAAACAGTTGGTAGCCAGTAAAAGGGCATTGGGATTGGCCAGGCCGATATCCTCAGATGCCAGGATCACAAGCCTGCGGGCTATGAATTCAGGTTTCTCACCCCCCTCGATCATCCTGGCCAGCCAGTATACGGCAGCATTCGGATCGCTTCCCCGGATGCTTTTGATGAAAGCGGAGATGATGTCATAATGCTGTTCTCCGTTTTTATCATAAAGGGCAATGTTCTCCTGGATCTTGTCCTGCACGGACTGGTCGGTTACCAATATCTGTTCCGGAACATCATCCCTTCCGGAAATTTCTGCATTGACGATCAGCTCAATGATGTTGAGCAATTTTCTTGCATCACCGCCGGAAAGTCTGAGCAATGCCTCATTCTCAACAATATTGATATTCAGTTTCTTCAGCAGAATATCTTTCTGGAATGCTTTATCGATCAGGGATAGCAGATCATCCTTTGACAGGGGATTCAGCGTGTATACCTGGCAGCGTGATAGCAATGGGGATATTACTTCGAAGGAGGGATTTTCGGTGGTTGCCCCGATCAGAATGACAATGCCCTGTTCCACAGCACCCAGCAGGGAGTCCTGCTGTGATTTACTGAAACGGTGGATCTCATCGATGAACAGGATGGGATTAGGCTTGCTGAAGAATTGCTGTTTCCTGGCTTTTTCAATGGTATCACGGACATCTTTGACGCCGGACTGAACCGCGCTCAGCTGGTAGAATGCCCTGTCCAGCTGGTTGGCAATAATCCTGGCCAGGGTTGTTTTGCCAACTCCCGGGGGACCCCAGAGAATGAATGAGGCCACGGATCCCGATTCAATCATTTTCCGGATGACGGCGCCTTTGCCGACCAGGTGTTCCTGTCCCAGAAAATCATCCAGGTGCACCGGCCTCATCCGGTCCGCCAGAGGCTGGTTGGGAATATTCATACGATAAGATTATTTAGATCCCATAAAATTAAATATTAACTGAGGAACCACAAAGTGTTGATGCCTTGCAACCGATTGTGGAAAAACTCCGTCATTCCTAAAACAAGATCGGGATATCTTCGTATACCAGAATCAAATAACCAATAACTATATAATATATTATATATGAAAACAACATTAAGATCCATCGTAACAGGCATGGTTTTATTTTTAATGACCATCCTGCAATCATTCGGACAACTGGAAGATATCGGCAAGATGCTGACTGGCGGGGTTAATGATGCCCAGCAGATGGTTACCGAATATCTCAGGCCGCTCGCCAATGCGCTGGGAGCCAATATCAATGGAGGCTGGTACAATACGGCCAAGGTCCACCCATTCGGCGGTTTTGACATTACTTTCACCACCAGCATGGCTTTTGCACCGGATGCCCATAAAACCTATGACCTGAACAATCTTACACTGGCAGCACTCTATGATGTCGATGAAAATATTGCCAATACTATCGCAGGAGGTAAAGACATTGGGCCGGAATTGAGTTATCAGCAAGATGTACTAGGGAATCCTGTAACATACCTGTCGTATGACCATCCGGCGGGTACTGGGATAGATTTTATCCCTTCTCCCATGATCAATGCAGCAGTTGGGCTGCCCAAAGGCTTCGAAATAATTGGCCGGTATATGCCTACGGTAAAAATCGGTGGCACAGGCAAGGTTGGCATCTGGGGAGCGGGATTTAAGCATGATGTCAAACAATGGATCCCGGTACTGGCTAAAATACCTATATTGAACCTGGCCGTTATGTACGGATATACCAATGTTAAGGTCAATATGGAATTGTCAAGCATTACACCAGAACTGATAGAAGCCACGGATGCTACCAGCGAAAGTGTAAATTTTGACGACCAGAATTTCGACATTGTTACCCAGGGTCATACTGCGAATGCACTGGTTTCAGCTAACCTTCCGGTGGTATGCTTTTATGGCGGAGTGGGGATCAGCATTACCCAGACCAACCTGAAGCTGAACGGCTATTACCCCTTACCTGCCATTATTACCGATCCCAATGATCCCAATTTTGATCCGACATTTACACCGGTTGTAACCGACCAGAGTGCATTGCAGGATCCCATTAATATTGAAATTAAGAACCAGGATGGCGGTACCACCAAGCCGCGGCTGAATGCCGGTATCAGGTTCAAATTCGCAGTGATCACCCTGCATTTTGATTATACCTGGGCCAATTATTCTGTAGCCACTGCGGGTCTTGGCGTAAATATCCGTTAGAATCCGTTCAGGCTCACAGTAACTGTCGGGATGAGCAGTAAAAATCCAAGGATCATCAGAATGATCATGAACGGGGTAACCCATTTGATCCATTTTTCATAAGGGATCCGGGCCACCCCGAGAACACCGATAAGTACCCCCGAGGTAGGTGTGATCATATTGGTGAACCCATCCCCGAACTGGTAAACCATTACGGCCGCCTGCCTTGAGATACCAATCAGGTCTGAGAAAGGTGCCATGATAGGCATGGTCAGGGCTGCCTGGGCAGATCCGGAGGGAATGAATACATTGATCAGGGTTTGTATACAGTACATGATCCCCACAGAGGCCATTTTACCCAGTCCATCCATCCCGCCAGACAGGCTGTACAGGATTGAATCAACGATCTTCCCGTCCTCCAGGATCACAATAATACCGCCTGCAAGTCCCACGATCAATGCAGCCGGGAGAATATCCCTTACCCCCTCCAGGAACAATCCAGTAATCCTGTTGGGTGAATAATTCATGGCCATTCCCGAGAAAAATCCCATCGCAAAAAACAAGGCAGCAATTTTCATGATGTACCATTGATAACCCATGACACCGATGATGAGAAACAAAATGGTGAAGCCGAGCAGCGTCAGCTGGAAAAACTGGACCGATTTCCGGAGGCTGAACCAGCCAGCAAGGGCGAAGAGGCCAGATGCTGCCGGGATCATGGGAAGGATAAGAGATGAGCCCGTACCGGTGTCGGGATCTCCCATAACAAAGGTAGTCTGGTGATTGAAGATGGAAAAAGCAATGAGTCCGGTCAGAATGATCCCGTATGAGAACCAGGCTGATACAGGCGTATACCCGGCTATGGATTCCCATTCTGACCGGTCTTTCTTCCTCCAGTATCCATCCTCCTGGTAGACGGGTGATTTTTCAGGATATGCCTTTATTTTCCTGGCATACCTGAGTACATAGCCAATCCCGACAAAGTTTATCGACACCCAGCAGATAATCCTGTACTCGAGTCCAGAGAAAAGGGGCAGTCCGGCTATGCCCTGGGCGATCCCGATGGTGAATGGATTCAATATGGCCCCGGCAAAACCCAATCCGGCTGCCACAAAGCAGAGGCAGACGCCTACTATGGAATCATATCCCATGGAAATGGCCAGTGGTACCATAATGATCACAAAAGCGATGGTTTCCTCACTCATCCCAAAAACGGCCCCGAAAACGCTGAACAGGATCATTACCAGGGTAATGATGATATTGTCTGCACCAAGTCTCCTGATCCAGCTCAATTGTTCAAGCCTTCGCGAAAAACGGATAAAAGACAATATGCCGGCATCAATGGCTTTGCTGCTGTTCATGATCCAGAAGGCACCACCGATCATCAGGATGAATACAATGATCCCGGATTGTTTCACGAATCCCTTGAACAAGGCTGAGAATACCTGCCAGGACTGTGGATTTTTATCCACCTGGCGATAAACCAGTTCGGTTTTTTCAACGCCGTCCAGATAGACTGTCTTTTCAACATATTCACCGCCGGGGATGATCCAGGTCATAATGGCAGAGATCAGGAGGATATAAAAAACGATTACATAGGTATGAGGAATCTTGCGCATCGTCCAAAAGTACTTAGATTTAGGCTTTTTGCAATCGCAAAAGAATAGTATTTTTGCCAGCAGGGAGTAGCATTAATGGCCACGGGAAAAAATGACATAAGGTCTGACAAAAGGATGATCAGCCAGTACAGGGGGCTGCTCAGAATATGCAAACCTGAAATGAGTGATGAGGAGTTCGGCATGCTGAAAAAGGCCATGAAACTTGCCCTGGATGCCTGCCAGGAAAATCCCCTTAAACTGGGAGATCATACCATTTTTCATGCCCTGGGTGTGGCCCGCATCATAGCAGGTGAGATCGGCCTGGGTGCCACATCAGTCATCTCCTCCCTCTTGTTCGATTTCTACCTGGATGGCAGCTTAAGCAGGGAAGACCTGGAGCCGCATATGGAACCCCGCATCATTCAGATCATCGATGGTGTGGCAAGGATAAGCCGGATAGATACCCAGAAATCCAATGACCAGGGTGAGAACCTCCGGAATCTGTTGCTTACACTCTCCAGCGATATCCGGGTAATCCTGGTGAAGCTGGCCGACAGGCTATATTATATGAGGAACCTGGAGCATTTGGACAGGGCCGATCAATTGACGATCTCCACCGAAACATTTCATATATATGCCCCCCTGGCACACCGGATGGGATTGTACAACATAAAATCAGAACTGGAAGATCTTCACCTTAAATACACTGATACAAAAGCCTACCGTGAAATCGCGGAAAAACTGCAGGAAACGAAGGCGTCCCGTGAAAAATTCATTGCAGGATTTATTGCCCCGCTCCGGAAGCAGCTGACAGAGGAGGGATTCACTTATGAGATCAGGGGCAGGACAAAATCGGTATATTCCATATGGTCAAAAATGAAACAGCAACAGGTTGATTTCGAGGAGGTGTATGATCTGTTTGCCATCCGGATCATCTTAAAATCCGATGCTAAACATGAAAAGTCTGACTGCTGGAAAGTATACAGCCTGGTGACCGATCATTACCAGCCGAATCCAAACCGTTTGAGGGACTGGATCTCCGTACCAAAGTCAAACGGCTATG
>LJUP01000070.1 GCA_001303955.1 Bacteroides sp. SM23_62
TAAGCCTGTAGCAGGAAAAAGGCTGTCTGTAGAAGATATGCCCGAACTCACCATCTATGGTGTCCCATTCATCATAGTTCACGGTAAGCATCCCGTCCTCTACACGGAACGTGTTATGGTAATTTTCGTTCAGCGGGTGTTTGGCAAATTTGATATCCCAGTCTTCCAGGTCGCTGCCATTAAAAAGCTGGATCCATTTCTCTTGTTCCTGCTGTTGAACAGAAGGTTTACAGCATACCATCAAGAGTAAGAGAAGAAAGCTCAGGTATTTCATTGTCTCTGGTTTAGGAGATTAAAATTATCATCTGTCAGATCAAATATAGAATTAATGTTAAACTCCGGCAAAACTTTCAATTTGTCATGTCAATGACATTTGAACTTTAAAAATATATCGTATATTTGGATCTGAATATATTATTTAAATCCTGGGGGACTTATCATGGTTGAAGTATGCCCTGTAAACGAACGACAGATCAATGAGAATGTAACCAGGCTAAATGCCCTGGTCACATTCATCGTCGTGACCGTATTCATATTCACACCTTACAAATGGATACTGTTTTTTCTACCGCTTGATTTCGCATTAAGGGCCTGGTTCCAGGGCAGGTTCAGTCCCATTGGACGAATGAACAACTACCTGGTACGCAGCCTGAATCTGGGGGAAAGCCTGATCAATGAGGGACCCAAATTATTCGCCGCACGCATCGGCCTGATCCTCTCAGCCGGTGCAGTGATCAGCTTTTTTGCCGGATTAACTGTTATCGCCTATGTCCTGGGAGGGTTTCTTGTATTCTTTTCCTTTCTTGAGGCTGTCTTCGGATTTTGTATGGCCTGTAAGATCTATCCATTCATATACAGATCACGCGTTTAAAACAGGGAAACCGATCCACTTTTTATTGTTGAGCGTCTGTTATATTTCTGCTGTTGTGACAGCTGGCCGGGATTTTTGTATAGCGGTAGCCTTCTAGCTTTTCATTGAAAGCGGAAGGGAGATGACGAAGCAGACACCGTCGGGAACATTATGAACCTCGATATTCCCCTGGTGATCCTGGATAAGAGAATAGGTAATTGATAATCCCAGTCCCGTGCCTTCACCGGGGTCCTTGGTGGTAAAGAAAGGATCGAATATCTTAGTTATATGCGAATCCGGGATAGCCGGACCCGAGTTGTATATTTCAATGACTGCCCGTCCCTCCCCTGCGGTCCTTCCCTTCACTTCCCAGGTGCTGATCCTGATAAACTCATCCTTCAGTTGTTCCTTATGCTGAATGGCATAAATGGCATTATCGAGTACACTCAGTAGAACCTGATGTAGCTTATCCTGAAATACGGGTACCCGCTTGTTTAAGCGGAAATCTTTTTCAATCCTGATGTTCTCACCTAACCTGTACATGATAAACAGCAGGGTATTATCAATGATCTCATGCAGATCTGTTTTAACCGGTTTTTCCTGATCACTCTGGGAAAAGGCCATCAGGGCCTTCACGATCTTATAGGTCTTTTCAAAACCTTCCCTGATCATGGACCTGGCGGATTCCATTGACTTTTTATCAGTGAAATATCCTTCCTCACCCTTCTTCTCAGTATATTCTTCAAGAAAATACATGCCTCCCGATATGGCATTGAGTGGATTGTTTATCTCATGTGCTATGCCTGAGGTAAGTGTGCCCAGGGAAGCCATTTTCTCTGAATGTACAAGTTGCTGCTGGGTGGATTTCAAACGATCGAGGGTTTCTTCCAGTTTCATGGTCCGCTCCACAACTTTTTCCTGCAGCAGGCCTGTAAAGTTCTGCTGCATCAGCAGGTACCTGTCCGCGATGGCAATTATGAATACAATATTCTGCAGCATGTAACTTGCCTTCATCGAATAAACCACAAGCACGTGTGAATAAATCACCCCTGAATTTGCCAGTGCCTGGAGAACGACCCCTGCCAGGGGGATGAATAAGGCCCAGAAAAAGAACCGGGCAAGCTTTGCCCCAGACAACCAGTAGACCAGGGAAAGGGCAAGCAGGCTCAGCATCAGCAATGGTAAAAAGAAATACGCAATCTTGTTCCCCGAGTAATAATCGATCAGATACCAGGCGAAAAAAATGATCGAGAGAATCTTGAGAATGCTGAATACGGATGATACCACTGAGGGTGCTTTTTCCTGGGAGAAGAATCGCTGGGTGAATAAAACATAGAATAATCCAACAAGTAATGAACAGGCAGTAGTAACATGCAATATGAATGCAGGTCTGCCAGCGATTACCCACCTGGGCAGAAGGTTATCATAGGCGATCATGTACACGATAAGCCCCAACAGGGCCATCAGGAAATAGAAATACATCCTGTCCCGCGTGATCAGCATAATACTGAAAACCAGCACCAGGCTAAAACCGGCGATGCCATAGAAAAAACCAAGGAAGACATGCCGCTTCCGTTCCCTTTTTAACATGGAATCAGGGGAATTGAAAAAAAATGGTATGCGTAACGGAGTGTCGGACTGAATCCTCACATACATGGAAACGGCAGCTCCTGGCGGAATGACAATGTCATACACAGGATTCATCTTAATACCTTTGTAGGAAGGTTGTAACCTCTGTGCCCCAAAAGACCCGGTTGTAAGCAGTGAATCCCTGTCATCAACCAGGTATATATCCACATAATCAAGGTAATGGTTCTGGTAGCTGTAATATATCTCCTGAGGCAGCTCATCACTATTTTTCATTATGAACCTTAACCAGTATGCCGAACTTGAAAATCCAAAATTCAAATAAGGTCTTGAATAATCCAGGAAGGTCCTGTTCAGGATTGTCTGAAGTTCTTCATCCTGCTCTTTATCCTCGTATATCCAGGCGTGGTCTACGCCATATGCATTCTCAAAGTTCCTGTCTATATACAGGGTATCGGAAGCCAATAGCCTACCCGAATAATTAACAGGACCCAGCAGGCAGATTGCAAGGATTACTCTATGAACATGGCGGAGGCTAAGCAATTATTCCCGTTTATCTATCAAAGATAAGGTTTTCACTTATTTAAAGGCAAGTCTTCCAGGTTTTCAAGCACTTCCGCCACCACAAAAGTACTGCCTCCAATGAGAATCAGGTCCTCCGGATCTGCTTTCGACAGGGCTGTTTCGAGGGCTTTCAGAGGGGTCGGGCAAACCTGGCCGTACAGGCCGAACCGCAGGCCTTCTGCCGCCAGTTTCTCCCTGTTCATGGAACGTGGAACATTGGACTGGGTAAAATAATATTGTGCCTTTTCGGGTAATTCTACAAGGATTTTGGATGGATCCTTATCATCCACCAATCCCAGTATGATATGCAGCTTCTTCCAGGGCGTCTGCAGGACCTGTTTCATCACTTCCCTTAAACCCTCCCTGTTATGGGCGGTGTCACAGATTGTCAGGGGATTGTAACCAATGATCTCCCAGCGCCCCCTCAGACCTGTCATCTCACTGGCATGGGCAAGACCTGTCCTGACGGCATGTTCACTGATTTTTATGCCCGTCCGGTTTAAGTGTTTTGCTATGGCCAGTACTGTGACCACATTCTTTTGCTGGTAGAGCCCTCTGAGATCTGTCTCCAGGGATTCCGTTTTCTTCCGGTTTCCGGACGATACATGCATGATCTGTTTGCCCCGGAGGTCTAATGTTGAATACGCTACCTGGAATTCCTGATCAGCGTATACGATGGGACAGCCTTTCTCCCTGGCCTGTCTGGTAAAAACCAGTTCGGCATCCTCCTGAGTCTCCCCGACTATCAGCGGTATGCCGTTTTTAATGATGCCTGCCTTCTCCGAGGCGATCTTGTAGATGGTATCTCCCAGGAAGGGCATGTGGTCGAATCCAATATTCGTGATCACCGACAGCATGGGCCGCAGGATATTTGTGGAATCAAGCCGCCCTCCCATGCCTGTCTCCACAACGGCAACTTCTACCTGTTCCTGTGCAAAAAAATCAAAAGCCATGGCCACCGTCATTTCAAAGAAGGAGGGGCGCAGTTTCTCCAGGATCTCTCCGTGCTGATCAACGAATCCCGTGACGGTCTCCTCCGGGATCATCCTTCCGTCTATCCTGATCCGCTCCCGGAAATCCAGCAGGTGGGGTGAAGTGTACAGACCGGTTCTGTATCCGGCACTCTGAAGAATGGATGAAAGCATGTGGGCCACGGAACCCTTCCCGTTGGTGCCTGCAATATGGATGCTTTTAAACATCCTGTGCGGATGTCCGAAATACTCATCCAGTGCCAGGGTGGTATCCAGGCTGGATTTATAGGCAGCCTTTCCTAACCGCTGGTACATGGGCAGGCGGTCAAACAAAAATGTTATGGCATCCTGGTAATTCAAATACTTACCATTCATTCCACCGGATACGGTCTTTTTTGAGCCGGTCGGGCAACCCTTTTTCCTCAGCTGGATATCCTATGGAAATAAGGGAAAACGCATGCACATGGGAAGGCAGGCCAAAGATCTTACGGAGAGCGGATTGACGCTCCTGCCTGGGATATACACCCAGCCAAACTGCCCCGAGTCCGAGTGCATGTGCAGCCAGCAGGATATTCTGTGTAGCTGCAGCACAATCCACAGGCCAGTAACCCTTGCTGAGTTCCAGGTTTTCATCCCCGCACACCAGAATGGCCAGTGCCGCACCCGGCAGCATGGAGGCATAGGGGTGAACCTCACTGATCCGGCCAAGCAGACCACGGTCATCAATGACTATGAAATGCCAGGGTTGCTCGTTCCTGGCGGAAGGGGCATACATAGCGGCTTTCAACAGGAGATTTATATCAGACTTATTAACAGTTTTTCCACTGTATCTCCTGATACTTCTTCTCGTTAGTATTGCGTTAATTAAAGGATTTTCAGATTCTGCCATAATCACATGTTTAACAGGTTATGAACAGCTTTCCAACAGCTTATAAAATATTTAATTGCTAATTTTAACCGATTTTACCCAAAATATCCTCGCATGCCCAAGAAAGCAAAAAAGATATTTGTGTTGGATACGAATGTGCTGTTACATGATTACAAATGTATCTATAATTTTGAAGAGAACGATATCGTTATCCCAATCGTCGTACTGGAGGAACTGGACCGATTCAAGCGGGGAAATGACCTGATAAACTTCCATGCCCGGGAATTTACCCGGGAACTGGATAAGCTTTCAGGAGATGACCTGTTCAACGGAGGAATTTCCCTTGGGGAAGACATGGGCAAACTCTCCATAGAAACGGGAAAACCATACTCCGAAGTGATCATGAAGTCCTTCCCCGAGGATACACCCGATCACCGTATCCTGGCCATTGCTGAATATCTGCATATCGAGAACCAGAAAAAAAATGTTTTACTGATCTCGAAGGATATCAACCTTCGTATGAAATCCAAGGCCATCGGGATTCCGGCCCAGGATTACATGAATGACAAGATTGCCAATATCGATGAACTGTACAAGGGGATTTCCATGATCGAGGGTATAGGCACCAATCTGATATCCAGGATGTATGAGGAATACGAAGGGGTGCCCCTGCAGGATTTTAATTTTGAATCTACACCTGCTGCTCACCAATATTACATTTTGAAAAACGGGAAGTCCAGTGCCCTGGCACATTATGATCCGTTCAATGATGTCATTGACCGGGTGGAGAAGCAGAAAGCCTACGGCATAGAACCCCGTAACGCCGAGCAGGCCTTTGCCCTGGATGCCCTGATGAGGCCGGAGGTCCAGCTGGTTTCACTGACCGGAAAAGCAGGCACGGGTAAAACTCTCCTGGCACTGGCAGCGGCCCTCTACCAGCGCAAACTGTTCACCCAGATTTTCCTGGCCAGGCCCATTGTTCCCCTGGCCAACCGCGACCTTGGATTCCTCCCCGGGGATGTCAAGGAAAAGATCGAACCTTACATGCAGCCGCTGATGGACAACCTGGCCGTCATCAAGCACAAATTCAGCCAGCAGAGCCCTGAATTTACCAAGATAGATGAGATGCTCAAGAGTGAAAAGCTGGTGATCACGCCCCTGGCTTATATCCGCGGCAGGAGCCTGTCACGCGTTTTCTTTATCGTTGATGAAGCGCAGAACCTGACCCCGCATGAGGTTAAAACCATTATCACCCGGGCCGGTGAGGGAACAAAAATGGTCTTTACCGGGGATATTGAACAGATCGATTCCCCCTATCTTGATTCCCATTCCAACGGACTATCCTACCTGTCTGACAAGATGAGGGGACAGGAAATATTCGCACATGTAAACCTGGTGAAGGGAGAACGCTCTTTCCTGGCGGAACTGGCCAGTAACCTTTTGTAGCAATCGCATGTAATCTTGATTTTGATTAAATTTGGTGGAAAATCAAGTGATCATGACAAAATCCCTCCACATTGTCCGGCATGGAAAATCCAGCTGGGATTACGAAGACATCTCTGATATCGACCGCCCCTTGAGTCCCCGTGGCATTAACAATGCCTACCTGATGGCCAAAAAACTATCCGAGCGCAAGGTAGTCCCCGACCTTTTCCTGACCAGTCCCGCGAACAGGGCCCTGTATACATCCATCATTTTCGCGCGCATTCTTAAATTCCCTTATGAAAAGATCACGATAGAGGACAGTATCTACATCGGCTACACTGAGGAATTGATCGGCCTGATACGCAGCCAGAAGGCGTCAGTTTCCCACATCCTTATCTTCGGACACAACCCCGCATTTACCTCCCTGGCAAACCACCTGATGGACCATTACCTGGACAATATCCCTACGTCCGGAATTGTCAGTTTAAGTTACAAGATTGATAGCTGGGAAGAAATCGGCAAGGCAAAGCCCGAGAAGGATTTTTTTGATTACCCCAAACGCTATCTGTAATAAAAGACTCGCAGGTTTTTGTTACATTTGTATCTCAAAAATCCTCTTTGATCCTATCATCTCAGGCATTCTATGGCAGTCAAGAAAAAAATTATAAACCGCGAAATCAGCTGGCTTGCATTCAATGAGAGGGTTCTCCAGGAAGCCATTGATCCGAACGTACCACTTATTGAACGACTCCGTTTCCTTGGCATTTTTTCCAATAACCAGGATGAGTTTTTCAAGGTACGGGTCGCTACCATCAAACGCATGATCGATGTGGAAGAATCCACGGGTACCAAAGACAAGGAAAAACCCAGGAAAATCCTGAATGAGATCCAAAAAAAAGTGCTTCTGCTTTCGCGAAAATTTGAAGAAACCTACCAGACCCTGATCAACGAGCTTGCCAAGCATCATATATTCATTATCAGGGAAGATGAACTGAACCAGGTGCAATCTGACTATGTCAGAACATATTTCCACGACAAGGTTCTCTCTGTTATCACGCCGGTAATGCTGCATAATATCAAGAAATTCCCAAGGCTGGTTGATAAATCTATCTACCTGGCAATCAAGCTTACCAGCAGTGAGTCCGCCATTGAACCCGAATATGCCCTGATCGAGATCCCCAGTGATGAGATCGGCCGATTCGTGGTCCTGCCGCCTGCCGGGAAGAACCAGTTTATCATCCTGCTTGATGATGTTATCCGGTTTTGCCTGGATGATATTTTCGGCATTTTCCAGTATGACCAGTTCGAGGCGTATACAATCAAACTGACCCGTGATGCCGAGCTAGATATTGACAACGACCTCTCGAAAAGCTTCCTGGAGATCATTGATGCCAGTGTTTCCGACCGGATGAAAGGACAACCTGTCCGATTTGTCTATGACAGTTCCATGCCGAAGGACCTGTTCGATTTTCTGAAGGACCACCTGAAACTCGATGAAGGGGATAACCTGATCCCCGGGGGCAGGTACCATAATTTCAAAGATTACATAAAATTCCCCAACCTGGGCGGGAAAAGGATGGTCTACGCACCCACACCGCCTGTTTCACATCCCCTGATCAAGCCACATGAAAGCATCCTGGAAGTTTTGAATAAAAAGGATGTGCTGCTTCATTTTCCCTTTCAAAAATTTGATCATTATATCAACCTGCTGCGAGAAGCATCCATCGACCCGGAGGTCAGGTCAGTGAGTATTACCCTGTACAGGGTTGCTGAAAATTCAAGGGTGATCAATGCACTCATTGCCGCCGCATTAAATGGTAAAAAAGTGACCGTTATCATCGAACTGCAGGCCAGGTTTGATGAAAAATCCAATATTTACTGGGCCAGGAAACTGGAAGAAGCCGGGGCCAAGGTATTGTTCGGGTTACCCGGACTTAAAGTCCATTGCAAACTAACCTTGATCACAAGGAAGGAAGGCCGCAAGCTGGTACGCTATGCTTCTGTGGGTACCGGGAACCCTCATGAAGGAACAGCGGTCATTTATGGTGACCTGAATTTGATGACAAAAGATCCCCGGATTGCAGAGGAGGTGGATAAGGTCTTCACATTTTTCGATACCACCTACCGCACCTTCAAATACAAACATTTGCTGGTTTCCCCCCTGTATATGCGCAACCGGCTCTATATGATGATCGACACAGAGATCAGAAATGCCAGGGAAGGGAAAAACGCCTATATCATCCTTAAGTCCAACAGCCTGGTTGACAAGGATATGATCAAAAAGCTGTACCAGGCCAATGCAGCCGGAGTGAAAATCAAGGCCATTATCCGGGGCATTTGTTCCCTGATTCCCGGTGTACCCGGCCTGAGCGAAAATATCGAAGTGATCAGCATCGTTGACAAATTCCTCGAACATGCAAGGATCTTTGTTTTTTGCAATGACAATGATGAAAAATATTACATTTCATCGGCGGACTGGATGACAAGGAATCTCGATCATCGCATCGAGATCGCCTGTCCCATTTATGACAGGGAGATACAGGATGAGATACGTGATATCCTTGAGATCCAGATGAAGGATAATATCAAGGCCAGGATCATCAATGAGGAACAGGATAACCAGTACAGGAAGCCCCAGACCGTCCGAAGGGTCCAATCCCAGATGGAACTGTACAAATACTACCAGAAAAAGTAATCTTTGCGTATGTGCGATATCAATCTTGAAGAAATTTGTCATGAGGTAATGGAAGTAGCCCGGTCGACGGGCGACTTTATCCTTTCCGAACGGGAAAAATTTTCTGCATCGGCAGTAGCAGCAAAAGGCAAGCATAATTTCGTGACCCATGTGGATACTGCCGCAGAAAAAATGCTGGTTGCCGGACTGGGAAAACTTTTACCCGGATCAGGATTCATAGCGGAGGAAGGTACCGCAGACCAATCCGGAGAGGACTACCAGTGGATCATTGATCCGGTGGACGGGACCACCAATTACATACACGGACTCCCACCTTTTGCCATCAGCATTGCGCTCAAGCATCATGAGGAGATTATTCTGGGTGTTATTTACGAACTTGGATTCAAGGAATTTTTCTATGCCTGGAAAGGCAGCAAAGCCTATATGGATGGCAGGGAAATTCAGGTCAGTCAAACCTCCTGGGTGAGCGATTCACTGATTGCTACAGGCTTCCCCTATACTTACTTCGAACACCTTGATGGATTTATGGATTCGGTCAATTACTTTATGCAGAATTCACACGGACTGCGAAGGCTGGGGTCAGCGGCAACAGACCTTGCATATGTTGCCTGCGGCCGTTTTGAAGCCTTTTATGAATACGGACTGAATCCATGGGATGTGGCTGCAGGGGCTTTTATCATCCAGCAGGCCGGGGGAAAGGCATGCGATTTTTATGGAAATGAGGACTGGCTTTTCGGCGGGACCATCATCGCCACCAATGAAGCCGTCTCTGATGAATTCAGGAGCATTATCAAGAAAATCTTCATCGATGGCCAGGCCGGATGAAAAGGTGATCCCGAAATTTCTCTAATATGGACGCAATCATTTTTTACCTGGCTGTCCCCTTCCTGTACCTCCTGTCATTACTTCCCCTGCGGGTGCTCTACCTGCTGTCAGATATCCTTTACCCGGTCACTTATTACCTGATCGGATACAGAAAAAAAACGGTACTTGAAAACCTCAGAAATTCATTCCCTGAGAAAGGGGAAAACGAGATCAGGGAGGTGGCCCGTAAGTTCTACAGGCACTTCAATGATGTCATCATGGAGATCCTTAAATTGACAACCCTTTCGACCAGAAACCTGGAAAAACGTCTGAAATTCAGTAATCCTGATGTATTGAATGATTGTTATAAGCAGGGCAAAAGTGTCCTGGTTGTGGCCGCCCATTTCAACAACTGGGAATGGAGCCTGGGACTTAGCAAAGTCTCTCCACATCAACCCATTGTCATTTATAAACCTCTGAATAACAGATATTTTGACAGATTTTTCAGGAAGACCCGTGAACGCCACGGATCCATCCTGATACCCATGCATGATACGATCAGGCGTATCCTTGCTGACCGGCAGGAGGGCAAACTGGCGCTCTACGGGTTCGTCAGTGACCAGTCTACGATCTGGGAAGAGACACAGTACTGGACAACTTTCCTGAACCAGCTGACACCGGTCCACCTGGGCATTGAAAAAATGGCACTAAAAACTGGATTCCCTGTGGTATATGTACATGTAAGGAAAATAAAAAGAGGCTATTATGAGATTGATACCCTGAAGCTTTTTGATGACGTCACCGGATTGGCCGAACATGAGATCACTGAAAAACATGTACGCACGCTGGAAGCCTATATCAATGAAAAACCTGAGCAATGGCTGTGGACCCACCGGCGCTGGAAACTGACCCCTAAAAAATTGGCACAAAACCACAATGCCTGACAGGCATTCAGATATTCTTATTATTTTTAGCCCCCACAAGATCCCAAAATTGGCAGAGGTAGCGGTTGTCATATTAAACTGGAACGGAGTTCATTTCCTTGAAAAATTTCTTCCACCACTGGTCGAGTTCACCGATCGGGAAATTGCTGAGATCTGGGTGGCAGACAATGGATCTACCGACGCATCAATGGATCTGATCCGTCAGGAATACCCATCGGTAAAGACCATTGAACTCGGTGAAAATTACGGATTTGCCAAAGGTTATAACCGGACCCTCGATCAGATTGATGCTCCCTTTTTCGTGCTGCTGAATTCGGATGTTGAAGTTACCGAGAACTGGCTTGTCCCCCTTTATAAGGCCATGAAAAAAGATGCTGGCCTGGGAGCATGCATGCCCAAGGTAAAATCATGGCATGACAAGGATTCCTTTGAACATGCAGGCGCCGCAGGAGGATTTCTAGATAAGTTCGGTTACCCTTTTTGCCGTGGAAGGATCTTCAACCGTATTGAAAAGGATACAGGGCAGTTCGATTCCGATCTGAATATATTCTGGGCCTCGGGGGCCTGCCTGATGATCCGGTCGGAACTCTACAAAAGGAGCGGTGGACTCGATCCGTTCTTTTTCGCTCACATGGAAGAAATTGATCTTTGCTGGAGGATTAAAAACCTGGACTACAGGATACAATTCTGCTGGAGATCAACCATTTATCATATCGGGGGCGGTACCCTGCCCAAGCATGATCATAAAAAAACATACCTGAATTTCAGGAACAATATCATCCTGCTTTATAAAAATCTTCCGGCAAGGAAATTGTTCCCCATCCTCTTTCCGCGACTGGTCCTGGACTGGATCTCCATGCTGCAGTTCCTGGTCAAACTTGAACTCAGGAATTTCTCCTCTGTCATAAAGGCACATCTTTTTCTTCTTGGCCATCTTCGATCCATACGCAGGCTGCGGGCAAAAAATCTTTCACTGGACGGTCTCCGGACTCACCCCGAAATGTTCCCCGGAAGTATCGTTTATCATTTTTTTATCAAGGGGAATAAGTACTACAGGCAACTTGATTTTAATCCCTGATCCGGGTGGCAAATCCAACTGTTAATAACCTGTATAAATTAGTTAATAATTTCTGTTTGTTTAATAACGAGTGGGGTGGTAAATTAGTACTTTCGTCCTAATTCTTGAGTGTAAAATTCCTTAAGCTTAAAATCATTGTATCCTGACTGGAAAAACAGAGCAATACTTATCGCAGATGATGATCTGTCTGCTCACCTTCTGCTGGGTGAGATCCTGAAGCCTACCGGGATTAAGATATACCCGGCCTACGACGGGACGGAAGCCTTTTCTGCCTTTATCGAGAATCCGGATATCCAGGTGATCATCATGGATATCCGTATGCCGGAAATGAACGGCGTGGAGACTACCAGGCTCATCCGGAAATACAGGTCTGATGTGCCGATCATTGCTTATTCTGCTCTCAGCCAGCCGGAGTACAAACACCTGATGAAGAAACTGAACGTGGTAGACTTCCTGCTGAAACCGGTTCATCCAAACATTATCCTCACCACCCTTTCCCGGTACCTGGACCCGCAACCCATGGTGCCGTCAGACATGGACATTCTCCTTTCCTGAGTTCCGGGAAACTACAACGCAGACAAGATGGATTCCAGGTTGGCAAATTTGTACCGGTAGTCCTTAACCGCCAGTCTGATAAGTTCATGGGTCTGCTGAATACCAAGCTCACTGGTAATATAACAGTCACGTTCCTCTCCGGGCAGATCCTTATAGGTCAGAAAATAATGCTTTAAACGATCGATGATCTTGGTCGGGACATCTGAAATATCCCTGTACTGGCCATAAACTGCATCATCTTTCAGCACGGCGATAATCTTATCATCGGCATGATTGTTATCGATCATTCTGAGGCTGCCAATCGGTCTTGCCTTTACAAGTATGTCACCGTGTGAGATCACCTTCTCGGTGAGCACGCAGATGTCAATCGGATCATTGTCACCGCTGATCTTTTTTGGCTGGTCACCGGCATTGAATCCGGCTACAAGATCGCCGCTGTAAGTCTGCGGAATGAAACCGTAAAGTGTCGGCACCTGGTTGCTGTATTTCTGGGGACGGTCAATTTTCAGATATCCGCTCACCTTGTCTACTTCATACTTAACGGTATCAATGGGTACCATTTCGATGTAGCAGGTTACAATTTCAGGGGTATCCGGACCAATGTCGATGCCGTGCCAGGGATGGGACTTGTATCTGAGTCCCATCAGCTTTCCGATGGATTCAGTAACTTGTTTTGCCATGTTCCAAATTTACTCGAATTCTGATCATCTTCAAAGTACACCGACCAGTTGTTCCAGCCCTATGCCGCGAGAACCCTTCAGCAGTATCATGCGGTCCCTCAACGGATGCTCCTTCAACCAAACGGCACATTCCGCCACAGATGAAAACACACAGTATGAATCTGGTACTTCAGCTTTTGCGAAGGAAGATCCCACCAGGATGATCTCCCTTAATCCAGCCGTTTCCAGCAAATCTATAACCTCGCAGTGAGCCGCCTCTGAGACCTCACCCAGTTCCAGCATATCACCCAGGATGACCGATTTATCGGGATGAAGCATGGTCCTGAAATGCTCAATGGCTGCCCGCATGCTGGTAGGATTTGCATTATAGGCGTCAAGGATCAACACATTGTGATCGGTATTCAGCTGCTGGGACCGGTTATTGTCGGTGCGGTAATGCTGGATGGCCTTAGCGAGATGCTCGGGCCTGATCCCGAAATGCAGTCCTATGGACGCTGCAGCGAGTATGTTTTCAAGGTTATAGGATCCGATCAGGCCGGTTTCGACCTCCAGTACTCCGTACCCCCTGATATCCAGCCGTATCCTGAGCAGTGGATCGGCATCCAGTACCTCCCCCCTGATGACAGATTCTCCGGAACCACCATACCAGATTAAACCCCCTTTGAAATCCTGCAACATATCCCTCAGGGTTTTGTCCTGCTCATTGATGAATACCAGTCCCCCGCCTTCTTCAAGATAATCATACAGCTCCTTTTTAGCCTTTTTAACCCCTTCCAGAGAACCAAAACCCTCCAGGTGGGCCATGCCAATATTGGTGATCAAACCATAATCAGGCATGGCTATCCTGCACAACCTGGCTATTTCTCCGGTATGGTTAGCCCCCATTTCGATGATCCCTATTTCGGCCGAATCATCGATTTCCAGTAAGGTCAGCGGTACACCGATATGATTGTTCAGGTTCCCGCTGGTGGCCTTTGTAAGATATTGCGTTGACAGGATCCTGACCGCAAGCTCTTTGGTGGTAGTCTTTCCATTGGATCCTGTAATGGCTATCAGTGGTATACTGAGCTTGCTACGATGATATGTAGCCAGTTCCTGCAAGGTCTCCAGGCTATTCTCCACCAGGATATATCTCTCATCCCTGACCACAGACGGGTCATCCACCACGGCATATGATGATCCCCCTTTGAGGGCATCGTGGGCATACAGGCTTCCATTGAACCGTTCCCCCCTGAGTCCGAAAAATATGGATCCTTCCTCCGGTGCCCTCGAATCCGTTACAACCTTCGGATTCGATCTATAAATATCATAAAGCGCAGCAATCTCCATTCCCCATGAACATTGAAATGGCTTTTATTCTTTTTCAGGGATGTTTAAAAAGGAGCCTTCATTGGCGCTTGCGCAAATGTCAGCGACGATTAAACATCCCTGAAAAATACAAAAAAAATGCCGTTTCAATTTGTATATCGAAACGGCTCTTTTTATAATTTTTTAATGATCAGAATCCCGTGTTGCTTCCAACCCTGGTCATTGCACAGCGGAATCCCAGATCGTCCCTGGCAGCTTCCTCGTCAAGGAATCTCCTTGTACCAGGACTCATCCAGTAGGCACGGTCTTTCCATGATCCGCCCTTGAAGACCCTTGCACGGTTATTGATCAGTGAGGTAATATCCGGTGCATACTGGGAATACATTTCTTTGGATGCATAGTTGGTGGTATCACCAATGGAATAGATGCTGGAACTGAAATCTCCATCCTTGTAATCCCTGTAATCAGCCTGCCTGTAATTCTGTGTGTAATCTTTTATATCATTGGCATTGAGTTCCCTGTACTGCAGGTTACCATACTTGTCTTTCGGTACAAGTGCCCCGGTTGCTGGATTTCTTTCAAGCGTCTTGAAAACATTCCCGCGGAATGGCCTGAAACCGCTCACGTCCTGGTGTGAAAGTGGACGGTATACATCCTCCACCCACTCATTTACATTACCAGCCATACAGTAAAGGCCGTAATCATTGGGCCAGAAAGAATAAACAGGTGCGGTGATTGCGGCGTTGTCGTTAAGATCTCCGGCCATTCCCATGTAATCTCCATTCCCCCTGACAAAATTGGCCCGGAATTTACCCAGGTGCCTTCTTGAATCATTCCTGAGTGAATGTCCGTTCCATGGATATATCCTTCTCTCCCACAACCTTTCCTCATAGGTATTACCAATCAGTCCGAGTGCTGCAAATTCCCATTCTGCTTCTGTTGGGAGCCTGTATTTGGGGAAAAGCAAACCATCTTCCATCCTGACAGGACGTCCCTCGCTGCTGGGATCCGTTCCGGCATCACCACCTCCGTCACTTGGATTGGTGGGCCTCAGGTTGGGAAGGTTTTCCCCAACAAGCCCAATATACTGACCAGCCAGGTATGCATCGGTATTGAAATGCTCAGCACCCAGTTGTCCAGCAGGATCTTTCAAAAGTATCCCCTCATCGATCAATACTTTTTCATTGACCCTGTCGGTCCGCCAGAGTGCATAGTTGCTGGCCTGTCTCCAGCTGACACCAACCACCGGGTATTCGTTATAGGCCGGATGGCGGAAGTAATATTCCACATAAGGCTCATTGTAAGCCATGGGGTCAAGCCAGACCATTGTATCTGGCAGGGCATTCTGAAGTACCTCCGGCATCTCGAAGAAAAC
This sequence comes from Bacteroides sp. SM23_62, assembly GCA_001303955.1. GTDB lineage: Bacteria > Bacteroidota > Bacteroidia > Bacteroidales > SM23-62 > SM23-62. Next base: position 15,705 of record LJUP01000070.1, read on the forward strand.
CCTGCTTACCCAGTACAGGTATTCCCGGTAATCAATATTCCTGACCTCTGTTTCATCCATGTAGAAGGATGTCAGGGTCACCCTTCGGGGAACATTATTCCAGTCGTACAAGACATCCTGTTCAACCCTTCCCATGGTAAATGTTCCGCCTTCAATGAAGACCAATCCCGGACCGGTGGCCTGTTCATAATTCTGAGCAACCTCAAAACCTCCCCAGTCAGGATCATTGTATTCCCATCCTGTTGTAGTGGATGTTTTACCGCTCTGGGTTATATCTTTTCCGCCACAGGAAGCAACCATCATTGCTACTGCTGTCAATAAGGAAAGAATGTTAACCTTGCTTGTCATGGTTCTCTCTTTTTTAGCTATTTATAAGATTCTCAAATATAATTCAATTTTCAAACGCTTTTAAAGCGGTGTCCCAAAAATAACTAACTTTTTGGGCATTTTATTGCCTTGAAATTTGCACGTTGACCCTTTTTATACTCCAATTTTAATAAAAAGGTTACCTCATGTGCCCCCATATTTCGCATCGTACGCCATGGATCTACCACATTGAAGTCATAAGAATACCCAATGCGGAAAAAATCATGTTCATATCCGAAGTGAGCTGAAAAGGCATTCAGGGCGAAATCCGGACTGTGCCTGAACCATAATCCGGCACGTAAATAATTGAAAATCACATCCAGACCATAATTTACCTGCCGGAATCCAGCCTGGTGGAGGTAGACCAGGTTGGGATTGAGTCTCAGGGCTTCCCTGCCCAGCCTTCTCTCATAGATGGATAGAAAAATCCCGCCATGTACCGTTAGTTTTCTGGGTAAGGGTTGATGATAGTTTTTCGAATATGAAGTATTCGGCCTGGTCAGATGGTGCATGGATACCCCTCCGTAAGCAATCCTGTTATACATGACAAAACCCACGGCAAAATCAGGATACCCCTTACTCATATCAGCAATGGGTTCTGTATGTCCGATGTATATCCCCGTGGCATCCAGTCCATCCGGAAGTATCATATCGGCAGTCTTCAGGAACCGATGGCAGTATGATGCCTGGAAGCCTGCGTTGATCACAAAATCAGGACTTACTGCCAGAAAGTAGGTATAGATGGCATCTATACTGGTCTTGTTGATGGTGGTACCCTGAACATCATTCATTATATTGATCCCGATACCCCCCTGTAAAAGTCTGACAGGCATGTCGTATGCAGCATTGTATGTGACATAGGGGGAACCCATGGCGGGGATCTGGTTCCTGTAGGCAGCTGACACCCTTGGATGATGGGCAGCACCGGCATAAGCGGGATTCAGGACCAGTATAGGGTTATAAAACTGTGAAAAAAAGGGATCCTGACCGCCAAGCTTCATTTGAATGACGATCAATCCGATTACTATGAGAAAAGTCCTGTTCAAGACCTGTTTTTATTTATCATATATTTATACTGATAAACAGCAATAAAGTTTTTTTGAGCCCGTTAAAATGAAACGTAAATACCATTAAAATATGTTATTTTTCTGGTCACATTACTGTCCATGGTTTCAAGCCGTTCTTACCATACATACCTCCTGAGTATCATTCTCCTTGTGCTGCCAGTATCATTATCAGGACAGCATGACAGGGGAGTCCGGACCCTGCATTGGTCCCCTGTAAAAAAGATGCGGGTGGAGAACGAGAACAGGGATGTGCTCCATTTCAAAAATGCCAACTACTCCCTAAATACTTTATTGCCAATTTTTTATGAAAATTTAAAAATAGATAATAATTACGAATATGAGATTGATATTTATAACCAGGTCTTTCAGGCAGTTGATAACTCGCTGATAAGGAATGTTCATAACCTGGACAGCATTCCTGCCACGGTCTACACAGAAAGTCAGGTGGCCACATTCAGGAAGGAAAAATACCTGCAGGTAAATATCATCCCCTTGCGCAGAAATAACCGAACCGGACAGGTGGAGATGCTGACATCTTTCGGGATCCGTTTGATTCCCCATCCCACACCCGTGAAAAGCATGCGGGCGCCCCTCCGGCAATATGCCAGCCGGTCAGTGCTGGCCAGCGGAAAATGGGTCAGGATCAAAGTGGAAAAGGACGGGATTTACCATCTGACCTGGCAGCAGCTGTCTGACCTGGGCATTTCAAATCCGGCAAATGTAAGAATTTTTGGCAATGGTGGCGGAATGCTGCCCGTCATGAACCAGGACTCCCGACATGACGATCTGCTTGAAAATGCCGTGTATTTTGAAAAAGGAAGCGACGGGGTGTTCAACCAGGGGGATCATATCCTTTTTTACGGGCAGGGACCGGATACATGGACCTACGATGAGTCGAACAAATTCTTTAACCGGACCGTACATGATTATGCCTCATTCTCATATTATTATCTGACCGCTGATCTTGGTGCCGGAAAACAGATGCAGGTGGCGGCATCTCCTACAGGCCCGTCCAGCCATACGGTCACCCAATACGATGATATCCGGCATCATGAACTGGATGACATCAACCTGCTCGGATCGGGCCGGGAATGGTATGGTGAACATTTTGACATTGTGACGGAACAGACTTTCACCCTCGATGGACCGGACATCCTGCCGGCAGAGCAGGTAAAGGTCCGGATCAATGCGGTTGCCCGTGCATCAGAAACCACAAGTTTCCAGGTATCTGCCAGCCAGGCAGGTATTGGAACACTGCAGATGGCTGGGACCAGCCTTTCTTCCGAAACCCTGCCATATGCGCAGCCGGACGATGAAATATTTTCGTTCACACCAGCAGCTGATCCCAGGTCCATCACCCTGCGGTACAACAAGAATGATGCCTCTGCCCAGGCCTGGCTGAATTTTATCACCCTCAATGCCAGGTCCCCGCTCACCCTGAGCTCCACCCCCCTGATTTTCCGTGACCAGCGGTCTGTGGGCGCAGGAAATATCTCGGAATTCCATATCGCAAATGCTCCCGATGCAGTTGTATGGGACATCACCCGTCCCACCAGTGCCAGGGTCATGAATACCACCACGGAAGGCGGTACCTTGAAATTCAAAACCAATACGGATACACTCAAAACCTTCATCGTATTCACAGGCACAGGAAATGCGCCTATCATTGAAGGGGAGGATGTGGGACCCGTACCCAATCAGAATCTTCATGGACTCAAGGCCAGGAATTATGTGATCATCTGTCATCCTGACTTTATTTCATCTGCCAGGTCACTCGCGGCCCACAGGCATGATCATGACGGGCTTGACACCGTTGTGGTCACACCCGGACAGATATACAATGAGTTCTCATCCGGGAAACCGGATGTATGTGCCATCCGTGATTTCCTCAAAATGCTTTACGACCGTGCGGCCACCCAGGAAGAGATGCCAAAATATGTGCTGTTATACGGGGACGGATCATACCGAAACAAGGGGACAGATGCGAACAATACCAATCTCATACTTACATACCAGTCGGCCAATTCCCTGTCCCCGGTATCCTCATTCGTAACAGATGATTTCTTCGGCCTGCTGGATGA
>LJUP01000364.1 GCA_001303955.1 Bacteroides sp. SM23_62
CCGGGCATGTCTACCAGGAAAGTAAGATCCTTGTACTGGGGGATGGCCTCACCAGTGCCAAAATTGAATCCCAGCTTATCCATGACTTCCAGGGTGGAATACCTGAAGTTGGCCAGGTATGAGGCTTTCTGCCCGTTCTGCAATTTCAGGAATGGCCCTTCCACCCCCGCTTCGAAGCCATTGAACCCGATCTGACCGGTAAATTCGGTTTTCCGGTTATTACCCGAGCGGAGGTTCAGGTCAAAAGCCCCGGCTGTCGCATTTCCAAACTCTGCAGGGAAGGCACCGGTCAGGAAATCAGAATTGGCCAAAAGGTTATTGTTCACCATGCTCACTGGTCCGCCGGTCGTCCCCAGCGCCCCGAAATGATTGGGATTTGGGATCTCCACTCCTTCCATTCTCCAGAGCACCCCTATGGGAGAATTCCCACGGATGATAATGTCATTCCTGGAATCATTCTGGGTCATCACACCTGCGTAATTGGCCACCATCCGGGCCGGATCACCCAGGCTGCCGGCAAAGCGCTCGGTCTCCTCAACAGAGAATGTACGGGCGCTTACCGTGGCCATTTCGTTAATGGCCTGGTCCTTTCTCCTGCCGGCTTTTACAACGACCTCCTCCATTTCAATGGCTTTTTCCTCCAGACGGATCTGCAAGACAACTTCCTTCCCGGAGGTCAGCAGGATATTCGGAATGATCTTGTGATAATAACCCACATAGCTTATCTCCAGGTTTTGTCGGCCAACGGGTATGTGAGCGAGCTCAAAATTACCGTTCACATCGGTGATCGTTCCCACCAGTGGATCTGAGTTCAACAATATCACATTGGCCCCGATCAGCGGGAATCCTGTAACGGCATCCGTGACGGTCCCACGGATGGTCTGCGTGTACTGAGTGCTGGCACTGTATTCAGTACCGGCCAGAACGCCGGAAAACAAACTGGCCAGCACGATGAAAACGATCCCTGTTTTTTTCATGGCTGTGGTTTTAAATTTCTAAAGCAAATTTATGACCGTGTTGCGGGCCATGAAAAAAGAATATGCTGACCGGGAATTTTTACCGGTTTAGTGGGAAGATCCAGGGATAAACGTGAAGACAGAACGAAACCATAAAGGTTTTGGATTCGTAAAAAAGCAGAAATGAAGTAAGGATGGCAATGAGACGGTGGACATACGGCGTTATTTTTTTGATATTCATTTCCCTGTTTGCCTTCCCTGCGGATATTTCTGCCCAGAAGCGGAGGCGCTCTTACAGTTCCTCCAGCCTCTACCTTGAACCCCAGTTTTTCATATTAAAGGATGAAAATATTTTTGGCCATGTATTCAAGGGACCCAATTTCTCATTGGGTTACAACCAGCTAAAGCAGTCTATCTATGGCTTTTCCCGTTATGAAGCAGCAATCGCTGCGGGGGCGGCCATGGGGGGAGAAACCATGGGATTCAACCTGCATTTCAAGCCACTGGACCTGACCGGGGGCCTGCCCCTGGTTGATGATGATGATGTTTCACTTTATCTGGGTGCATATGTAGCCATGAATTATTACCTGCAGATTTTTAACGAACTGGAAAGCGGGCATGTTTTCTGGTTCACATTCATGGATGCGGGACCCAGGTTGATCCTGGACAAAAACCTTAATAAACAAAAATTCAGGTTCCAGCTGGCCAATTCAGTCATTGGGCTTGCTTCCCGTCCCGAGGGACTTGAGGACACCTATTACCATGACCTGCATGCCTTTGATATCATCTCCAATATCCACAGTAACCTGCAGCCTGGCTCTTTTAACCGTTTGAACCATACTGATTTTGAAGTAGAATGGCGCAACTTGAATAAAATGGGATCTTCGATTGCCTATCGCCTTGAATATTTCGGATTTTATTCCGGGGCCAGGCTGGATTACCTGGTGAATTCAATCAGTATCCGCCTGCTCGTAGGAGGGGAAGCTAAATAGTATTGAATCCTCATCAATAAGGTAATTTAAACCGTAAGCTGCGATCAGGCGGGTTCTGGCAACAGCTGTTTTTTCTCCAGTGCTGATCCGGAGAATATCCCGATGACCCCTTTCAAACCGACACTCATTACGATGTTATAGAAAAAGGCCAGAAAGGCAACCAGGATAAGTGTACCTGACAATGCCGCAAGGATCATCAGCGTATTGAATTCTCCATCCACATAGAGGGTGCGCCTGAGCATTCCCTGCAATCCTGCCATTCCCATGAAGGCTCCCATGCCGATTCCGTACAGCAGGGAATGACCGGTCAGGGATGCCGTCTGAAATGACTTTCCATGCCTTCTATTTAGACTAAATTAAAATAAAAATCTCATCCGCATTCCGCCGAAACATAATCACCTTATCACCGTTGATCAAATTAATGTAACTGAAATAACCGGAACACTGGGTACCGAAAGAGCAGCCCATCTTTTACGGCGAGCCACCTTCGGACCTACCATAGCTCAGATTAACCAGTTCGCTGACTATACGGCGACAGAAGCTATGAACGAACTCTTCAAGGAACCTGCTCAGAATCCTGCCCCGCCTATCGATCCTTTGACTGCTGCCACCTGGGTTGACCCCCTGGGACAGCAGAAGGCGGGCGAGGCCAACAGTGAGCAGGACGATCTATTTAAATTCTTCCAGGCCTGGCACCTTGATGTAATGCTGAAATCAGAGCCATCCCTGAAGGAAAGAATCACATGGTTTTTCCATTCGCATCTTCCGGCCCGGTGGACCGAGATCAGGTCCAGCGAGGCGATCTATTACCAGAACTGCCTATACAGGCATTATGCCTATGGCAGTTTCAAGGAATTGTTTACGAAGATATGTACGGATAATGCCATGCTGGTATACCTGGACGGATATTCCAATCACAAAGACAGCCCGAATGAAAATTTCGCCCGTGAGATGTTCGAACTGTACAGTATTGGTAAGGGATCCCAGTTGGAAGAGGGTAACTATACCAACTACACCGAGGATGACATCAAAGCGGCTACCAGGGTACTGACAGGCTGGATCTTCGATGAAGATTTCAGCAATCTTGATGCGGATACCGGATTACCCATCGGGAAAATGAGCACCACCACCGGGGGGAATCCAGTAAAAGACCTGGCATCGGGACATGACAAGGATGTAAAAACCTTCAGTTCCCTGTGGAATAATGAAGTGATCCAGCCGGCCGAGATCATCAATGACCTTGCCACGGTGGAATCTGCGTACGGGGAACTGGATGACCTGATGGATATGATTTTCGATAATCCGGAAACAGCCCGTTTCATCGTCAGGAAAATGTACCGGCATTTTGTATACCATTTCATCTCCGAAGAAGTGGAGTCAGATATCATTGTACCGCTGGCACAGACCTTCCAGGGGAATGATTATTCCATCCCGGATATGCTGAAGGTATTGATGAAAAGTGAGCATTTTTACGATGAAGACACGCTCGCAACGAGTGACAATAACATCGGGGCCCTGATCAAGTCCCCCATTGAGGTTTTCACCACACTCATGCGTTTCTTTGATGTGACCGTACCGGACCGGAATACCCAGGCAACTGCATTCTATGATGATTTTGCCTACCTGATATCAAAATTGGAGGACCAGGGACTAAACTATTATGAACCATTTGAAGTGGCAGGGTATCCTGCCTATCACCAGATCCCCGGATACGGACGGAACTGGATCATGACCCATGCCCTGGCACACAGATACCAAACCGGAGATATGCTAATGAAAAAAGCCGGTACTGGCAATGAGACCAGCATACAGATGGATGTGCTGGACTGGGCAGAGAACTCCGGAGAAGTTGATCCGACAAGCTCGACAGATATTGTCACGGTGCTTACAAAGTACCTGCTGGCCGTTGAGCTGACTACAGAGCGTTTTAACTACTTTCTGAATACTGTATTCCTCGACACCCTGACACAAAGTACCTGGCTGTCGGAATGGAATAAATACACAGGCGGAGGGGATGACCTCGTAGTACGGGAACGGCTCGAGACCCTCGTATCCTCAATCATTCAAACCCCCGAATTTCAATTGATCTGATATGGAACGCAGAAAATTTATCAAAAACCTGACCCTTGGAGGTGCAGCGGGATTTGCACTGGGGGGTATCCCTGTGAACCTGCTGGCAGGAAACAGTGCACTGAAGAGAATCGCATCTGCCGCCGATAACGAAAATGTCCTGGTGTTTATCCAGTTGCACGGTGGCAACGATGCCTTGAATACACTGATACCAGTATCCCAGTATAATGAATATTATAACCTGAGATCCAACATTGCCATCCCTGATTACGGGACCCGTAAATTCATCAACGTGGATACCTCCATTGACGAGGCCGACCAGGTTGGTTTACACCCGGACATGCTATCTTTCAAGGACATGTATGATAATGGCATGGTATCTATTGTACAGAACGTTGGTTACCCGGATATGAACCTCTCCCACTTCCGTGGAAGGGATATCGTGTTCATGGGGGGTGATTCCTACGATGAATACCAGTCCGGCTGGATGGGCCGCTTCCTGGATAATGTGTATCCGGGATACCCGGATGCCTATCCCAGCCAGGATATGCAGGATCCGCTTGGCGTGGAACTGAGCGGGACCCTGTCCCTGGCTTTCCACCGGGAAACAGGGATACCCATAGGCCTTAACCTGGGCAACCCTGAGCAATTCTATAACCTGATCTCCTCGGTGGGTGTTGATCCGCCCATCACCATCCCTGACAGCCATGCCGGTGATGAACTGAGGTATATCATGGAATTTGAGAAGAAGTCGAACCAGTACGCGGAAAGGCTGAAAAATGTATATGAGGCCGGCAGTAATTCTTCCGTTGAATACCCTGTGGATTATCCATATGCCACACAGAGCAATTATTCAACGAACCCCCTTTCGGGACAGCTCAGGCTCATCGCCAGGATGATCAAGGGAGGTGTGAAGACCCGCATATTCCTTTGCCGGATCGGTGGGTTCGATACCCACGGGGAGCAGGTTGTGGCCGGTGAACCCACTGAGGGCATTCATGCTGCACTGCTATATCATCTGTCCACCGCCATCAAGGCATTCTTTGATGATCTGAAACTCCTTGGAATCGATCACAAGGTGATGGCCATGACCTTTACAGAATTCGGGCGCAGGGCCTATTCAAATGCCTCTTACGGAACGGATCATGGTACCTCGACACCGGTTTTTCTTTTTGGACCGGGACTCAATCCGGGTATCTACGGTACCAATCCTGACCTGAATGACCTGCATGATGGCAATCTCAAATACAACATTGATTACCGTCATGTTTATACATCCATTGTGCAGGACTGGTTCGGGGCGGATAATGAGACCCTGAGCGAGGTTGGATTCAGTGATTGGGTTGATAACAGGTTGCCCCTGGTGGGACCAACCGGCATTAATGAGCTGAACAAAGCCGGGAACGAGGGGATTGCCTACCGGATCTATCCGAACCCGGTCAGCGACCAGCTGAATATATTCTACCAACTGCAGAAACAGGGGAGTGTCAAATTCACGGTGCTCGATACCTCGGGCCGTATCGTCAGGAGTCTCAGCCAGCAGGGCTACTATGGAGATAACCAGCAGTCCATTAATATTGCTGATCTGCCTGAAGGATTATACCACCTGAGGATTGTCCAGGGCAACCTGAAAACCGGCAGCCAGTTTATCAAGATCAGGTAAAGGCAGGGTTGAAGATCTGAAGTTTAAAAGTACCGGCATCAGGATCATTCCGGCTGCCGGTATTTTTATGGGCTAAATGTCCTGGCTGGAAGTTTCACCAGGACGGGGCGCTGGTATTTTCCCAGGATATAGATCCTTCCCAGCAATGCAACACCCTCCTCCGCAGTTTGAATGATATCACTCACCTCCACCCGTTCGTTAAATTGATGGTATTGCGTGGCGATCAGGCTGTCGACATCGGCTGCATGCTGATAGGTGACCATGGAATTGGAATTGGTCTGTGAGGCAAATAATATATAGGGTGTTGAAGCAACCGTGATCCTGGCAGACAATACCTTGGCATCATGTACCAGCTCAGGCAGCATTTGTCCCGTAATATCATTAAAATTCTGGCTGGTGCCGATGTCCACCTCGACATCCCCGAGCAGGTAATTATTATTGCTGTAGAACCTGGTAAGTGCATACCGGTTACCTGTTCTCTGTATAAGAGAACTCACGGCTGCCTGGGTCTGGAATGAATAGATATTTCCCAACATGGTCAGTCCTGCTGATTCAAAATAAACAGTCCGAAGGGTGTAATTATAGAAGCAGTTCACAAAATATCCCGACTGGCTGCCTTCGGTCCATTCCCCTACAAAGAACGGGAACTGGGTTCCTGATTTATTCAGGTGCTTTTGTACCTGGATTACCAGGTCTTCATTTACATTCACCTTCACCGATCGCTGCAGTCCAAAACTGCCATCAAACAGGGAGATCCAGGAGGATCTTGCAATGTAGTCATACCCGAGAACAAGCAAGTTCTTCTGCTTATCCACATAGGAATACAGCGGATTGGTGAGTCCCAGGTCATGCTGTCCTGCCACATCGCCACTGGCCGTATTGATCTCAACTGCATAGGCATTCAACTGCAGGTCCATCGCAATGAACCCCACAGACCCGGAACGCTCGAAAAGCCTCGGCGTAGGAGCATACAGGTCATAATCCCTGGTCCACTCAACCTCGCCGGTTGGACTGGTTTTGATCAGGTTGGCATGGGGATATTCTATGACCGAGCTGTCTACCTTTACCCCTGACAGGATCAGGTAACCTCCATTGGGGAGCTCGAGGATCCCTGCCGGATGATAAGCAATCTGCTGGTCAGGATGATTGTAGATTTTGATGAATTCGTTCTCGGGCTGGATGTCTTTTTGATCGACTTCGCAACCCGCGAAAAGTAAGATTAACGATATCAGGAATATGGAATGTTTCATGCTACTGTGGAAATTTACATTTTACCTTGCGGCCACGGCCTGATTTTTTCTGCAGGGAGAACAGGACCGACAGGTTAATACTCAGATCATTCAGACGTATATCACTCTGTGAATAGGAATCACGAGAACCGGTGTCATCGCGGTTCGCCTTGCTCGTGATGACATGGAGACCATAATGGTATCCCACATTGAAATCGAGGATCAGGTAATTCAGGTCAATGTAGGTTCCCACGGCACCCCCAAGGGTCATTTTAGGGCGGATAAAGGTTTGGTTGGTAGCTTCCTGGGATCCCATCAGGTGTGCATAGGTAAATCCCCCTCCCGCATAGGGCATGAAAGTTCCAAGATCAGCCGTATACCTTACCTCCAGCGGGATTTCAAAATACCTCAGCCGGATCTCATTGGCCTGTTCGACAGTCTCGTCCTGGAAAACAATATTGGTCAACCGGGTGAAGGAATAGGTGTATGTCCCCGGTTTCAGTGTCAGGGCCAGAAAATCCATCAGCCGGTAATCAAGCTGAACAAAGTACTGGTGACCAAAGTTCTGGAATATGCTGCTGTAGGTATTCCTGTATTCCTCCCCTGTCAGATCCTCATAGAGATTGTAGGATTGGGTTTCCATGATGTGGGAAAAGTTCACCCCTGCCCCGAAACCAACCCGGAAATTCTCCAGGAAAGGATTGACCTGGGCCGTCATGATGGTGGTGCTGAAGAGGAGAACAAATAAAAAGGCCAGGATTTTCTGCATGGGATGTAGTAAAGGTTACGGTTCAGCTTTAAGTATTTACGTGTTTCCCCACTTAAATGTTGTTTTAAGCTATAAAAATTATTTCCAGATAATAAGTATTGCTTAAAATACAATTAGATAACTGTCTAACAATAATTTAGGGGGATATTCAAAGCATATGATTCTAACTGGATACAA
>LJUP01000365.1 GCA_001303955.1 Bacteroides sp. SM23_62
GATGGTTTCATCCTCCGGCATCCCGTCACGTGTGGCATTATCGTAACGGTCAATGATTTCCCAGTCCTGCTCCATGATCCATTTACGGCCTTTCATGACCCCAAGGATGGTACCAGCGGTGGCAGCACTGCAATCAGCATCCCAGCCAAGATTGAAGATATTGTGCAATGTTTCAGCAAAATCACCCTGCCCGTACAGCAGTCCGGCTACAAGACAGGCAGTATTGGCAATGCAGACATCGTAGGCTACATCATTGATATTTTCAGGGAAAGTGGCAGTATAATAATGGTTCTTAATTCTCTCACGGGTCAAGGTATAATCTTCAGGAAAAAGACCGTACCAGATCAGCACACTGTCAACACAGCTGTATATCCCGCTTTTTCTGTCAACCGCATGGATGCCCGTTGTAATTATTTTTTCGATGTCATCCATGAAAAATGCCAAGGATATCATGGAGGTGACAAGCTGGGTTGCCTGAAGCGGCTCTCCTTCTACCTGTATGGATGTATAATAGGTGCCGATCTCCGAGGCGGTCCGTGGCATGCCCGGTGAGATCAATCCATATGCCTCAGATAAAAATGAGCCGGCAAGATTAAAATGAGCAAAGGGATTATAGATTTGCTGGCCTGTCCGAGGAGGGCAGAATCCAATGTCCATCAGCTGCCTGACATAATAGCTGCTGGCATAGACCTTCTTGTTCATATGCTTTTTCCATACTTCCACAATCTGATGGGGAGAGAGGAAAAGTGTATCAAATTTCTGCATATGATAAATATGTACCCATTCGATGTCTGTATCATCATCGGTTCTCCCGCCATCAGGCAGGGAAGGGACATAATCCTCCACCTGGCCAGGCGCATTGAAGTACTTGAATTCATGCGGCAATCCGTTCAGGTTCCCGATGATCTGTCCCAATAATCCACCCTGGATCCTGTCCTCCAACTCATCGCTGGTGATCTGGTAAAATCCCTTTGTTGTGCGATCAGGCCCGGCACAACCATGAATCATTAAAACACACAGCATGAATATCCCAATTTTCTTCATCATAATGCAGTGAGGATGATTCAAAGATCCACAATACAGGCAAGGCGTTTATCCTGTTTTATCCTGTGATTATTTCATGATCATTTATTAACTTATACCAAAATTCGCACAAACAGAGAATCATATGACCCTTATTAATCGGCGGGATTTTCTCATTGGCTTGTCAGGATTCGCCTTTTATAACCTGTATGCAAGTTCTTCGGGGAAATCTCATAAGCACCAAAAATTACAAAAAATGGAGCATTATGACATGCAATTAAGACCGCACCACATTTTAGACATTATCTCTGACCATGGCAAGGGAACGGCATATCAACCACACCCATATGGACATTCCCTGCATATCGTGGCCCCGAAGCTTATATCTGATCTGGATTTGAAGATAAAACTCGTGTTACATGCGGATGACATCTGTGAAGGATGCGAACACCTGCTGCCAGATGGAAAATGTAAGGATGTATTGGCCCAGCTTACCCCGTCACCCTCCAAACAGGCTTATAATGATGTATTGGACAGCCGTTTATTTGATGAACTATCCATAGTGCCCGGCACGGTGACCACTACCCATCAGTTTCTTGAAGCAGTTAATGAAAAAGTCCCCGGTATAGAGAAAATCTGCACCCATCCAAAAGAAGGTCAGGAAGAGCGCTTACAAGGGCTTGTATCGGGATTAATCAAGTTAGGCATCCGGGAAGACAGTCAGGTCATTTGATTCCATGCTGCAGTTTGATGGTTCTGATCTCCTTTGACTGGATCGGTGGCAGGTCATTTTCAGGCCTGTCCAAATAGAAATAGGCAGTGGCCGAAACATCATCTGACCGGAAATAATTGGTCCATGCTTCGGGAAGATGCTCATCCGAAAGGTCAACCGGCCGGTCCGGATCATATATGTGATACAATTTTGGAGCCTCATGGATGGTTACAGGAATAAGCGGAATGCCTTCCTGCTGATAGGCCAGCACCTGCTCCTTCTGATTGCCGCCCATTTGCTGAATGGTGACCTTTATGTCACTTCTGAAATAGATGGGATCGGGAATGTGGTACCTGAAATAAGCCCATTGCTTTTTCTCGCCGTCGGCTACCAGGCATCCCGTATAGCTGCTACAGAATTTTCCCTGTCCCCAGGCAGTGCCGATATAATCTTCTGTACCCGTACCAACCAGGGTTGGCAGATCTGTATCACCATCCACATACATTTTAACCTCACCTTCCCCCCACCAGTGGTTTTGATAAACCGGATTGGCATTGATCCCGATATTCGATCCCAGGAAACGTCCTTTTCCGGATACTTTTGGCAAGATTTGAAAATCCTCGCCTAGTGTTGTGGCTGTATCGCGATGCCAGTAACAATGAAAATAAAGGTAGTCAGCATTCCAGTCCCTGAACTTAATGAGATTGATGTCATAGAATAACATGTTCAGGTCCTTCTCGCTTTCATTGGTCAGTACCACCCTGGCTGATTCTTTGAAAGGCATCTGGATGAAACAGTTGAATGACCTGCCTTCAGGATCAGCAAACAGGGCATTTTCAAAGGCAGTCCTCCGGCCCAGACCCACTCCGAAAAAATCACCAAATGGTGCGGAAACAGCAGGTTTTTCAGCTAGGTCCCAATACATCTCGATTTTAAGTGACCTTAACATCTCAGGCGAACGATCGTTAATGGTTGCCCAGATGCGGTTGATCATGCCAGCTCCGGTAACATCCAGTAAAGTGACCGATTCACCGGCCCTGACTATATCACAGGGATGGCCCTTTGCACCATGATTCTCCTGTCCGCCACTACCTTTCCCGGCCGTGATGTTCTCAAAACTGCTCCACCGGGATTCAACATCCCTGAATTCGAAAAGGTTTCCACCGGAATAGTCAGCCAGACCGGAATTATTTTCCTTACTGCAGGAGATGATCGCCCATAGGGCCAGCATCGAAATCATCAATAATGTCGTTTGTTTCATGATTGAATTGGATAAGATACCTTAAAGATAATATGAATACAGGATAATACATGACAATTCACATCCTTGGATTCCCTAATTTGATGATCCGATATCCGGTCAGGATACCAATCAGGAGATCAACATGAAAAACCCAGTGAATTCATCTATTCAAAAGAACCGTCCTGGTTGCTTTATTTATCCTGAATTCGAAAGAACCAATTGATTTGATTGAGAAATTGGCAGAATGGGGAAAGTATTATAATTTGCATTGGAACGATAACAATTTGATATTCCAATTACCGGTTGCAGATTACAGATTGTAAGTTAAAAAATTATGGAAAACATATGGAATAAAATTATTGATCAGGTCAGAAAAGGAGTAGTCATTCCTGCCAGTCCCCTGGCCCTGACAGAAGAAAGAAAATTTGACGAATTCAGACAAAGGGTGCTCATGCGGTATTATCTGGATGCAGGAGCACGGGGGATTGCAGCAGGGGTGCATTTTACCCAATTTGAGATCAGAACGCCGGGGATTGACCTTTACGAACCGGTATTAAGAACCTGCGGGGAGGTTGTTGACAATTTCCGTGAGGTTACCGAAAAAGCAATCATTAAAATCGCCGGCATTGACGGAACAACCAAATCAGCATTGAAACAGGCTGAAACTGCAAAAAAACTCGGATATGATTTTGGAATTGTATCACTATCGGCATTCAGGGGTGCCATGGAGCAGGAAATGCTCTATCATATGAAGGAACTTGCCAAGATCATGCCCTTGTTTGGTTTCTATCTGTTAACCGGTGTGGGAGGCGTATTGCTGTCTTACGAATTCTGGAGGGAACTGGTTGAAATGGATAATATTTATGGAATAAAAATAGCCCCTTTTAACCGCTATTATACGCTGGATGTTCTGCGGGCAGTTGCTGAATCAGGGAAGGAGAATGAAATTACCCTCTATACAGGCAATGATGACAGCATCATATATGATTTAATTACGCCTTTTACATTTAAAACCCTTCATGGGGAAAAAACCTTGCGGATCAGGGGAGGTTTACTCGGGCAGTGGGCTATCTGGACCAAGAAAGCGGTTGAGCTACTAGCTGAAATTCACCATCTGGTTGACAGCGGAGGATCCATTCCGCATGAATTGCTCTCGAGATCTGCCCAGATTACGGACGCCAACGCAGCCATTTTTGACACTGCCCATCATTATGCAGGAAGTATCCCGGGTGTCAATGAGATCCTGAGAAGGCAGGGACTTTTTACGAATATCAACACCCTGAAAAGGAATGAAGTCCTGATGCCAGGGCAAGCAGCAGAGATTGACCGGGTCTGCAAGGCTTATCCACATCTGTCGGATGATGATTTTGTAAAGCAAAACCTTGAAAAATGGATGAAGGAAGGATGATTAACGGATGAAAAGCCATAATTAAAAACTTTATTGTAAAAATGACCATTGAAGAAATTCAAAAACTGGAGCGTATAGAAAATTCAGCTATGCTGGAAGATATTCTCTCTACTCCTGATAAGCGATTACAGGAAGATTTGAACCAATTGAATGGAGACATTATGATCCTGGGAGTGGGAGGGAAGGTTGGGCCCACACTTTCCATGATGGCAAAGCGGGCAGTCCCGGATAAAAGGGTAATAGGCGTAGCAAGGTTTTCTGATCCTGATATTAGAAAAAAACTTGAGCGCAGGGGTGTAGAAACCATTCAATGTGATTTGCTGGAACAGGAGCAGGTCGAAAAACTGCCCCAGGTAAGAAACATTATTTATATGGCCGGGAAGAAATTTGAAACCGATGGGATGGAGCCTTTTACCTGGGCTATGAATGCTGTGGTTCCTTCTTTGGTCGGCAGGCATTTTAAAAATTCCAGGCTGGTTGTATTTTCAACATTGTGTGTCTACCCTTTTGCTGCTGTAACGGGTCCGGGATGGGACGAAAGCTGCAAACCAACCCCATTGGGAGAATATCCAAATTCATGCGTCGCACGTGAAAGAATTTTTCAATACTACGTGAAAAAGAACGGGAATTCAGGTTGTCTCGTTCGTCTCAATTATGCCATCGATCTGAGATATGGGGTACTGCACGACATTGCCAAATGGATATTGAATGATAACCCCATTGCCATAGGCACCGCAAAAGTCAACATTATCTGGCAGGGTGACTCTACCAACCGGATACTAAGATGCCTGCTTCATTGTACCAATCCTGCAACACCCATAAATATAGGTTATCCGGAAAATTCAAAGGTCCGGGAATTGGCCAACAGGTTCGGTGAAATCTTTGGCAAGAAACCCAGGTTTGCAGGTACTGAACTTGATACGGCTTGGATCAATGATAATTCACTTGCTTTAAGCTTGTTCGGTGAACCTGCCGTAGACATAGACACCATGATCCGCTGGAATGCAGACTGGATAAGCAGGGATATGCCGGTATATAACAAACCTACCTGTTTCGAAGTCAGAGATGGTGTTTTTTAGATGAACCCTCCCAGGAGGCTATTGAATAATATGCAGAAGCAGAAAGATTAAAAACAGGACTAAAAAAAGGCAATGAATCGTTTAAAATCACAATTACAGCATACCTGCTGTT
>LJUP01000071.1 GCA_001303955.1 Bacteroides sp. SM23_62
GAAATCATTCCCGACCACCCGGTTCCGCATGACCCCACGGATGTTTTTTGCCCCGCCCAGTCCGTTCTTGGTGTCCCAGGGTGGACTGTTAAACACGAACGGGAGCATATAGAACGGCATGGTGCCACCAAGCCTGGCCTGGTAACTGAGTCTGTAAGCGAAGTTCAGGTCACGGGGAATGATGGTAAAATACTGGCGGTGTGTAATGGCCAGGCGTGTATACCCATAATCCGTGTTACTCAGTCCCTTGGGCGCAAAAAGTAACATGGCCTCTGTCCAGATACCCTTCATGGGATTGGGTTCATTGTCCCTTGTATCATAAATTGCCCCGGCCTTTATCAGGGTATGCTGTCCTCCGCCGGCCTGGTCCCTGGCTATGATATTCCATTCATCGGTATAATATTCGTAAAGGGTGGTCACGTCCGGCATGCCCAGCTTTTCCTTATCGACAGGGGCCACCTTGTTGTTATAGAATTCCAGTCCCGCAAACCAGTTCAGCCTGTCCCTGATGATATCCCCTACAAAATCTGCACGGAGCCTCAACATCTTCCTTTCCAGACGGTAGAAACCGGTGGATAGATACCCGGCATCATCCTTGTTCATCAAAGGGTAATCGAAATATGTCTTATATCCATTGAACCCGTAGAAATCCAGTGTCTGTTCCGTAAGGTAACTGGCTTCGAAGGTGGTCCTGACATTTTTGATCAGCCGGTCCGTATCCCAGATCAGCTGGTTGATACCGCTGCCCTTGGTGGTCCGTGACCATTCCAGGTACAGGGAATGATCATAAAGGGGGTAACGGAGGCCGTCCCCGTAATGGTAGAGATTAAGCACAATCCCATATTTAAAGCCGACATCCTGGTCGTAGGCTACTACCGGGACACCTCCGAAATTGAAACCGGTCTTGATGGAATCCTTCCTGGCTTTTTCCTTTTTCTGGGCTGCTGCAGGCTGGCAGATAACCAATGTTATCAAGGAGAGTAAGAGGATTGCCCTTTTCATAAGATGTCCAGGTTTAGTTTGGTTGATCCAATATAAGCATTATTTTTAAATATAATTTTGAAGAAAATGTTGCCACATGCCAAAACCAGCCACATGAACTTTCGTACGCATTCAACCCTTTATTTTGCCACCGGTATTGCATTCATCGCCCTGGAAACCATTGGTGCTGTATGGGCCGGTATTGCTGTTAAATCATTGATCATACCCCTGCTGATCTGGTTATACCTGAGATTTGTCCGGGGTCATGGGAACTGTTTTCACAGCCTGATCATAACGGCATTGGTATTCTCCTGGCTGGGTGACATCGCCCTGCAGCTGACACAGTTCCAGGAGACTTTTTTCCTGGTTGGAGTGGGATGTTTTCTGTTCGCACAGCTGATATACATGGTGGCATTTTTTACCACTCCCGGGGAAAATGCCGTTTTCTTCAGAAAGATATACCTGGCTATCCCTGTAGTGCTATATGGATGCGGAATACTCTGGTTGCTATTTCCCGGACTCGGGGATATGAAACTATCCATTACAGTTTACACTGTAATTATTCACACCATGCTCCTGGCGGCCATCAACAGGGAAAAGAAAGTGAACAGGCAGAGCTTCCTGCTCGTGCTTGCAGGAGCCATCCTGTTTATTTTGTCTGATTCCTTGGTCGCTATCAATAAGTACGTACAGCCATTCGAACTGGCACGAATAGCGATCATGAGTTCCTATATTACTGCCCAGTACCTGATTGCCGTTGGTTGCACGAGACAATTCAACCTGACACTTAAATAAGCAGGGCCATATGAAATACCTGAAATACCCACTCTTTCTGATACTGGCAATGGTCATACTGTTTGCTGTGTTCCTGCTGTACGGGACCATATCAGATTACAGGCCGGGTGACAAAACCCTTATGTTTGAGCAACCGGATGCACCGGTACTCACAGACAGTATTTTCGACCTGATGATATGGAACATCGGATATTGCGGACTGGGCCACGAGATGGATTTCTTTTATGATGGAGGGGAACGAGTACGGTGTGAGAAAGAGATTGTAAAAGCCAACCTTCATTATGTCCTGGAATATACAGCCAGCCTGGACACATGTGATTTTTTCCTGTTCCAGGAGGTGGATGTAAAATCAAAGAGAAGCTACCGCGTCAACCAGTTTGATGTCCTGGTCAATGGTCTGGAAGGATGTCATGCTGCCTTTGGAAAAAATTACGATGTATTCCTTGTACCCATGCCAGTGACTTCACCTTACGGCAAGGTGCTGTCAGGGCTGGCCACGCTGGGCAGGATGGAACCATTGTCAAGTGTCCGCCATTCATTCCCGGGCAATTATGCCTGGCCCAAAGGTACTTTTATGCTTGACCGCTGCTTCCTCGTGAATCGTTACCCGCTTCAAGGAGGCAGGCAATTGCTGGTGATAAACACCCATAACTCAGCCTACGATGACGGTTCTCTCAGAAAGGGACAGATGGATTATCTGCATGGATTCCTGGTGGATGAATATCAGCAGGGGAACTATATCATTGTAGGGGGGGACTGGAACCAGACGCCTGCCGGTTTCAAACCTGGATTCCAGCATAATATCTTCGATACCATACAGTTGGCTTATATTGAGGAGGATTATCTGCCCGGGGACTGGACCTGGTTCTATGATCCTTCTGTCCCGACCAACAGACGGGTGGCCATACCCTATAATCCTGCCATCTCCCCAACCACTGTGATCGATTATTACCTTCTTTCCCCGAATATCATCCCGCTGGAAATCCGGGGAGTCGACCTTGGGTTTGTTCCTTCAGACCATCAACCGGTACTGGCAAAGGTAAAATTGAAGCAAATCTCAGGCATATGAGGACATTAAAATGGATTGCCCGGGGCATCGTTCTGCTGATCATCATCCTCTTGACAGGAGGTGTTTTACTGATCCGCTCCCTTTCCCGGCAGGCCATCCCGGATTATAATGCAAATGTACAGATGGCGGGACTTACCGGGAAGACGGAAGTATACAGGGATAAATTCGGTGTGCCGCATGTCTATGCCGAAAATGAAGATGACCTTTATAGGGTTACAGGTTACCTGCAGGCCCAGGACAGGTTCTGGCATATGGACCTGCTCCGACGGGTCACCCAGGGAAGATTATCGGAGATTTTCGGAGAGGATATGACAGGAGCTGACCAGCTGTTCCGTGCCCTCAGAATTGACGACAAGTCCAGGCTGGTTTACGGGCAGACAGATCCCGGATGTATTCAGCACCTGGAAGCATTTGCCATGGGCGTAAACGCATATATTGAAGATTACCGGGATAAGCTGCCCTTCGAATTCACGGTGCTGGGTTATTTCCCTGAGCCCTGGACAGCACTTCATTCACTCAACCTGATCTGCTATATGTCCTGGAACCTGTCCCTGGGATGGGACATTGAAACAACGCTGTATAAGATATTACGGGAAGTAGGGGAGGAAAAGGTATTTGAATTATTCCCGGACCAAAATATCCAGCAACCTGTTTTTCCTGATTTTATGTCCGGTCATTCCCTGGAACCCGGATCTGATCTGTTAAGGGAATCCTCAAAGATAAAGGATCTGGGACTGGAAGTATTTTCCGGGAGCAATAACTGGGTGGTCAGCGGGGAAAAGAATACAACCGGCAAACCCATAGTCTGTAATGATATGCACCTGGAACTGGATATGGCACCCGGGATCTGGTACCAGATGCATCAGCATGTACCCGGTAAATTGCACGTCAGCGGGGTGGTCCTGCCGGGAGCCCCTTTCATCGTATGCGGGCACAATGACAGCATTGCCTGGGGCATGACCAATGTGATGCTGGATGCTATCGATTTCTACCTGGAGACACTCAATCCCGCAGACTCAAACCAGTATCTGCTGGACGGGGAGTGGCGGGACCTGAAGATCATTGAGGAAGAGATCCTCATCAAGGGAGGGGATAAGGTAACCCTTGTCAACCGCTTCACACACAGGGGACCCATCATAAGTTCTTTCAAGGGAGTTGAGGACAGGGTCATTTCAATGAGGTGGATCGGTAATGAATTCAGCAATGAGATGCAGACTTGTTACCTGCTTAACAGGGCCTCAAACCTGGACGATTTCCGGGAAGCCGTAAGGACCTTTATCTCGATCGGCCAGCATATCGTCTATGGAGATGTTTCAGGAAATACCGGGCTATTCTGCTGTGCCGGCGTACCGCTCCGACCGGGTAACCGTGCCTTTATGATGCCTGGTGATACCAGCCTTTACGACTGGCAGGGATTGGTCCCCTTCGAACAGCTACCCCATCAGGTCAATCCCCCGGGAGGATTTCTGGTATCTGCTAACAACCGTACTGCGGGACCGGATTATCCCTTTCATATCAGTCACTGGTTTGACCTGCCAAACAGGTTTAACAGGATCATGGAACTTCTCGAAGGCAATCTGCCAGCCACACCTGAGCTCATGGAAAAAATCCAGGCAGACCAACAATCAAAATGGGCGGAGAAGGTCATGTCCCTGGTCTGGCCGTCACTGGATCAGGCTTCATTGGAAGGAACTGCAGCGGAAGTTTATGGTTCGTTCAGGGACTGGGACTATAAAATGGATATGGGGTCGATCCATCCCGCCGTTTTTGAAGCATTTTATCTCCAGATCTTGGACGCAATCTTCCGGGATGAACTTGGGGATCAGTTGATGGAGGAGTTTTTGGGGCAGGACATGCTGCCCCAGTATGTGATAGACAGGATTGCTGAGGGACAGAAAGTCAGCTGGTGTGATGATATTACTACCCCTGACAGGGTTGAAACGATAGATGACCTGATCCTTCCCGGCTGGAAGGCAGCCATCGGCTGGCTGACTGTTAATTATGGGAAAAACACAGACGATTGGATATGGGGCGATATGCATCAAATCTCCTTCAAACATGCCCTCGGGAGCGTGCCCGTCCTAAAGAGGGTCTTTAACCTGGAGCGGGGACCCTTCCCGGCAGGGGGATCATACCATACCGTTTGTCCTTTCGGTTTTCCGATGACCGGTGCATTCCGGGCAAATCATGGAGCCTCACAGAGGCATATATATACCACGGCCGACTGGGATCATTCACGGATCGTTATACCGACAGGTATCAGCGGGATTCCTGCCAGCGAGTTTTTCTGCAACCAGACAGCATTGTATATGAATAATGATTATATGAATGAGTCCTTCAGCAGGGAAAAAGTACTGGAAAATGCTGCATACAAAAGTGTCTTTACCGGGGAGGAGGTCACAGCAAGGGAAGATCGCCTGCATCCAGGAAATGATTAATAGCCGCCAGCAAATCAAATGCGTTAATGGGTTTTGATATATGCGCATCGCATCCTGCTTCAATGGCCCTTTCTTTCTCTTCGATAAGTGCATAGGCGGACTGGGCTATGATGGGAAGGTCCTCCCGTACCTGTTTGATCATGGTGGCTGCTTCAAAACCGGATATCCCGGGAATCTGTAAATCCAGCAATACAACATCAATGCTAGGATCGGTCTTGCATTTTTCCACGGCTTCAAGTCCGGAATTTACTGTTTCCACCTGCATGCAGGTATGATGGAGGATCTCCGACAAGAGAAACGCCGCAGTGGGATCGTCCTCTACGATCAGGGCCTTTTTGCCTTCCCATTTATATTTTTTAATGGATTCAATGATCATGCAAGCCGGCTCTTAGTAGTAAAGTAACCATGCCTTGGGATTGAATTGCTCCCGTATCCGGTTCATTTCCAGGACAGCTGCTTCCTTTGACAAATGGGAACTGAAAGATACTGCATACAGGTTGTCTTTCCTTCCAAAGAGCTCAGCATCATAACCTTTGGCCTTCAGGGTAACAACATAATTTTCAGCATTTGTCCTGCTTGAAAACATCCCGGCTACAATATAATATTTCTTGGTCTGGACTGCAGGCGGGGGTTCTGGCTCAGTTTCCGGCTCAGCTTCTGCTTCCTGGGCGGCATCTTCTCCGGTTTCACTCCCGGGAGCATCTGTTTCACCTGTGATTTCTCCCTGGTCCTGTTCCATTTCAATGGCTGTCTCCTCCTCGCTGCCGCTTGTTGTTTCCTGCAGGGCAGATTCGTCGGAGACAGGTTCTTCGGTAGTTTCAATCTCGGCTGATTTTCCTGCTAAAATACGGTTGACCTCATCCGGAAAGAAAAACCAGGCTGCGACAAGCAGGATTATGATCAGGGCTGCCGCTCCTCCAATCCAGGGCCAGATTCTCCTGGTACTTGTCTCCCTTCCTACATAATAGGGGATGCTTGTTTCGGCGGTGGACATTGAAGCCTGTTCGGATTCCTGTATTTCTTTTTGCTCATCATCCGCGGCAGCTGCCGCTGCAGCTTCCAGCCGGGCCCGGCTGGTCCCTACAACGGTTGCTTTCTGTTCCTCCTGTTTCTGAAGCTCCTCGATCATAAAGGGAGGCTCTTCAGCGTCAGGTATCAAAGGTGAATCTTCAGAGGCGTCCACCTCAATATCTGCAGTCTGATCCTCAAGGGTGAAGCTGCCATCATCTATTGCCGCTTCAGGAGCTTCTTCCGCGGTCATTTCATCAGGAACAGCTTCCTCTTCATGGACCTCCCCTTCAGGAGCCTTCCATTCCGCCTCTACTTCAGCAGGAGCTTCTTCCGGAGCTTCTTCCTCCGGAACTTCTTCCTCGGGAGCTTCTTCCTCGGGAGCTTCCTCCTCCGGAACTTCTTCCTCGGGAGCTTCTTCCTCGGGAGCTTCCTCCTCTGGCACTTCCGTGACAGGGGCTTCCTCATCAGCGACTTCTTCTGCAGCTGGTGAGGGCGTCTCCTCCATGGTGTCTTTCTCCGGCTGCTCCTGGGGTTCCTCAAGATCCTCATACTGGCTTAGGGTGGCAGCTGATACCACTTCAGCCCTGACAGTCGGGAATTTAGTCTCGGAAAACTCAATTTTACTGGTGTCATCCATTTTGAGGTAGCCGAGATTTTCGAGGTGATATATGTCTCCTTGTGTCAGTACTTTCTTTACCTGGTCAACAAACTCTTCGATCTTAACTTGTGCGTTTGACATGGAAATCCCTTCCTGCTGCTTTATATGTGATGTAAGCATACCATCGTTAAAGGCCAGCAGATCATTAAACACAAGTTCCCGGGGTTCTTGTTGTCTGATAATGAAGGCACCAAGGTCAGGAACTATCACCCTGTTGTTCGTCTCAAGCAATTCGATTAAGTATTTTTCCATGGTCTAGTTCTGATTACAATGGATCAATTTACTGAAATTAGGGGAGATATAAAACTAATCATAGAATTCAAGGATCATTTCCGACCTATCCAATTAGCTTAATTATTGATAATTATGGCATTTTAAAAGTCCATCAAGTTAAAAAAATACTTTGGATGGTCGGCAAATAATACTATCTTTAATGCACCTCAGACTCCTTTTAATGAAATATAATAAGGTATTGGGCATTGATATCGGGGGTTCGGGTGTTAAAGGAGCACCCGTGAATACAGATGACGGATTGATGCTCGAATCCAGATATCGCATACCTACGCCCTCACCTGCAACCCCTCAGAATGTAGCTCCGTTAATAGCCGAAATGGTCAAACATTTTAAGTGGGAAGGCCCGATTGGATGTGGATTTCCCGGTGTAGTACAAAATGGGGTTGCAAAGACTGCAGCCAATGTTGACGACTCCTGGATTAATACAGATGTCAATAAGTTATTCAAGAAGGCAACCGGTCTCCCGGTCACTGTTATCAATGATGCCGACGCAGCCGGACTGGCTGAAATGAAATTCGGGGCCGGCATGGATGCCAAGGGCGTTGTACTTCTGTGTACTGTCGGGACCGGTATAGGCACTGTTTTATTTGTCAACGGCAGGCTGGTGCCAAATACTGAGTTTGGCCATATCGAACTGATGGGAATGGATGCGGAGAAGTATGCTGCAGATGCTGCCAGAAAAGCTGAAGATCTGACCTGGGAAGACTGGGCACAGCGTTTTGACCAATACCTTGTCACCCTTGAAAAATTGGTCAATCCTGATCTTATCATTGTGGGAGGGGGTGCCAGCAAGAAGGGTGAACGTTTTCTTCCCCTTCTTACGGTCAAGGCCAGGGTAGTCCCAGCTGAATTACTGAACAATGCAGGCCTCGTAGGTGCAGCACTTGCTGCAAACTACACCCATAAGCAGGATGGCAAAGGCAAGAAAAAGAAGAAGGGCAAAAAGTCCAGGGAGGGTGCCTTTTAGACAATTCCAGAGAAACCCAGAAATGCCAGTGCAAGGAGGCCTGCGACCACAAAGGCAATAGGCACACCCTTCATGGCATCCGGAACATTGACCAGTTCAAGGTGTTCCCTGATCCCGGCAAATACGATCAGGGCAATACCGAAACCGATGGCGTTACCAACGGCGAATACCACACTCTCCATCAAACTGTAATCATTCTGAACGGCCAGGACAGCAACCCCCAACACTGCACAGTTGGTTGTGATCAGGGGCAGGAAAATACCCAGGGCCTGGTAGAGTGATGGACTGACCTTCTTCAACATGATCTCGACCATCTGAACAAGGGAAGCGATCACCAGGATGAATGTGATGGTGCGCATGAAAGTGATACCCAGGGGTACCAGTACGTAGACCTGGAGCAGGTAAGTGACGATGGTTGCAATGACCATGACAAAAGTCACGGCACCCGTCATGCCTACCGATGTATCAACCTTGTTGGATACCCCTATGAAAGGACAGATACCCAGGAACTTGATCAGTACGATATTATTGACAAATACGGCCGATATTATGATAATCACATAATCCATGGTCAAGCCTCTCTCTTATTTATCCTGTTGATTAACACGATCAGGTATCCCAGTGCAATGAATGCCCCCGGGGCCAGGACAAACAGGATCATCCCATCGCCATGTATAAATTTCAGTCCAAACAGGGATCCGCTTCCTAGAATTTCACGGACCGCACCCAGCATTACCAGTGCCATGGTAAATCCCAATCCCATTCCCAGTCCGTCTATGCCGGCAGTGATAAGGTTATTTTTCGAAGCAAATGCCTCAGCGCGTCCGAGCACCAGGCAGTTTACCACGATCAGGGGGATGAACAGTCCCAGGGCGGCAAAAAGATCTGGTACATAGGCCTGCATCACCAGTTCCACAATGGTTACGAAGGAAGCAATGATGACAATATATGAGGGGATCCTAACCTTGTCGGGGATGTACTTCTTGATGACGGAAACCACCATGTTTGACATCAATAATACAAAGGTGGTTGCCAATCCCATTCCCAATCCATTGAAAGCAGATGTGGTTACACCCAGCGTTGGACAGAGTCCGAGGAGCAATACGAATACTGCATTCTCCTTGAAAAAACCCCTGCTGAAATTGTTCCACTGGCTCATATCTTCTGTGTTAATGTTTTGCTATATATCAGTCATCACTGCCCTGTACTCATTCTGCATTGTGATGTTCGGTACTCCCGCTGATGCTGTCCAGGTCCAGCTCCTCCGTGATCATTAGCAGACCGTCATAGGCCCGCTGTACAGCATCACAGAAAGCGCGTGATGAGATGGTAGCCGCCGTAATGGCATCCACGTCCCCGTTGTCCTGTTTTACCCTGAGTGAAAAGTTCCTTGGATCCTTCCCTTTAAACTGCGTGGTCCACGACTCCCCTGTATGCTTATCCAAAGATTTTTCCTTTTCCATTTTATCCCCGAGTCCGGGTGTTTCCGCATGTTCCAGTACGGCAATATCGATCAGGGTACCATCCGGACGAAAACCTACCATGATCTTGATTAAACCGCTAAATCCCGCACGGGTGTAACTCTCAACAGCGATACCGGTCACCTGGTCCCCACTTCTGGCCCGGTAGAAATAGAGGGTATCTTTATCTGCTGCAAGCTTTTTTACTTCAGTTCCGGGATCGTTATCAAATACCGGTATTACCTCTCTGATGGCATTGGCCTTTTTAAGCCTTTTTGCCTCGGCGATGGGTCCCTTTGTTACTTCATATATCAGCGCCAATGCGGATGAAGCAAACAGGGTTACCAGGAACAGGGTAAGCACCATATTCTTAAATGTCGATTCCTTCTTAGCCATCTGTGACCTCCTCTCCGAACCTTCTGGGTTTTACATATTTATTGATCAATGGCGTAAATGCATTCATGATCAGAATGGCAAACTGCACCCCTTCCGGGTAGGCCCCGAAAACCCGGATCACCACAGTGATGATCCCGATCCCGATACCATAGATCCACATACCCTTCACATTCATGGGGGATGTGACATAATCCGTGGCCATGAAGATGGCTCCCAGCATGAGGCCGCCGCCCAGCAGGTGGAAAAGCGGGTTCGGGTTCAGGGTGGGATCGCTCAGCCACATGATGCCAGTAAAGACCGTCACTGTCAGCAATATGCTCACCGGAATATGCCATGTGATGATCTTACGGATCAGCAGGTAAATAAAACCGATGAGTAATGCTGCTGCAGCAATCTCACCTGCTGATCCCCCCATCCTTCCTATGAACATGTCCAGGTAGAAGGGAATATCCAGGAGGATCTCAGTCATTCTTTCCCCGTTTTTCATGCCCTCTTTCATGATACTGAGGGGGGTGGCTCCCGTGCTTGCATCCAGGTAGGCAAAATGGTTCTCCCCCGCTACCGGCCAGCTGGTTAGTTGTACGGGGAATGAAACAAACAGGAATACCCTCCCTACCAGGGCCGGATTGAAAGGATTGTTGCCAAGTCCCCCGAAAGACATCTTCCCGACTGATATGGCCACAAAGCTGCCCAGGATGACCAGCCAGACAGGCAGGTTGGTAGGCAGGCAGAAAGCCAGCAACATACCTGTTACCATTGCTGATCCGTCTGAAATGGCTGGCTTCTCCTTCATCAGGAATCGCTGGATCAGGAATTCGAAGATGACACAGGAGACCATGGCCGTTACAGTGATAATAACCGTTCCGATGCCGAAGAAGTATACAGAAGCAATAAATGCCGGAAGCAATGCAATGATCACACCATACATCAGTTTTGAGACTGTTTCACTGCTGTGTTCGTGCGGTGAGGGTGATATGGTTAACATTCCCATAAACTAATTTTTTCTCGCTCTTCTGATCTTGTTGATTTCAGCCTTACCGAGCCTGATGTAATCCAGCAGGGGCCTGTTGGCCGGACAAATGTAGCTGCATGAGCCGCATTCGATACAGTCCATGGTCTGTTCCTCCCCCATCCGTTCGAATAATTCCCTTTCACCCATGGCCATGAGCAGGTATGGTTCGAGTCCCATGGGACAAACAGTAATGCATTTGGAACAGCGAATGCAATGCTGTATTTCCCTTCTCCTGGATTCGGTGTCAGGCATGATGGTAATACCGCTGGTTCCTTTTATTACCGGTACTTCCAGGCTGTTCAGGGCCTTGCCCATCATGGGGCCTCCCGAGATGATCTTGCCGGTATTTTCAGGCAGACCGCCGGTCGCCTCGATCAAAGCTGAAATCGGGGTCCCGATCCGCACCATAAAATTCCCGGGCGCTGCAAGGTTTTTGCCAGTCACCGTGACCACCCGCTCAAACAGCGGTTTGTGCTTCTGTATGGCCTGGTATGCGGCGAACAGGGTCCCTACATTGAAAACCACGACACCAACATGGATAGGGAGTCCACCCGATGGTACCTCTCTGCCAATAAGGGCCTTGATCAACTGTTTTTCTCCTCCCTGCGGGTATTTCACCTTCAGTCCCTGGACCTCAATGCCAGGATAATACTCCGAAAGGGCTGACATATGGACAATGGCATCTGGTTTATTCTTCTCGATCCCGATGATGGCTTTTTCGACATCAAGGGCCTTCATCATGATCATGGCTCCCACCATTATCTGTTCTGCCTTCTCCAGCATCAGGACATGATCGGAAGTCAGGTATGGTTCACATTCCGCACCATTGACGATAAGGTATTCAGCGTTTTCCCCTCTGGGTAGCGTGAGTTTGACATGCGAAGGAAAGGCGGCACCACCCATCCCTACAATGCCTGATTCATTGATCTTCCGTACAATCTCATGCCGTTCAAGGGCTATTTCCCTCACGAGTTCAGCTGATGTGTCGATTTGCTCCATCCATTCATCGCCTTCCACCTTGATGGTAATCGCCTTTCGCTTATAACCCGACATATCGACCACTGGTTCCACCTTGAGGACTTTACCGGATACGGAAGCGTGGATGCTGGAGGAAATAAAACCTTCACCCTGTGCAATGAGCTGTCCAACCTTCACCGGGTCCCCTTTCTCTACAAGTATCCTTGGAGATGCTCCGATATGCTGGTTCAGGGGAATGCTTACCTGGTCAGGTATGGGAAGTTCCCTGATCTCACTTCCGGCCGTAAGCTTGTTTTCGGAAGGATGTATACCGCCAGGCCTGAATGTTTTAAACACGTTCTCTATCCGCTTTTGGATTCTTCACCGGTTTTATCAGAGGCAATGGGTACAACTCCTTTCTCCACCTGGTTGTCAGGTTTTGGTTCTGCATCTTTCTCTTTTCTGGGAGGAAAATTAATTTCCAGTATGGCATCTGTCGGACATTCAGGGACGCATTTCCTGCATAATTTACATTTCACGGGATCTATATAAGCCAGGAAATTTTCGATGGTGATGGCATCATGGGGGCAGACCTTTTCGCATTTCCCGCAACCGATACAAGCCACCGAGCAACTCTTTTTAGCGATGCCTCCCTTGTCCTGGTTGATGCAACTGACGAATATCTTCCTGTCTCTTTTGTTCTTTTTGCGCAGTTCTATAATGTCCTTGGGACAGGCATCCACACATGCACAGCACGCCGTACAATTATCATCGACGACCACCGGCAATCCTGTTTCAGGATCCATGTGGATGGCATCAAAATCGCATGCCCTGACACAGTCAGCATGTCCCAGGCATCCATACTGGCAACCCGTATCACCCGAATAAAGGCTGCTGGCGATGGCACAGGATGCAGCACCATCGTAGTTATTTACCTTCGCGCGGTGGGCAAATGACCCTGAGCAACGGACCACAGCCACCAGCGGATCCTTTTCGGTGGCCTCCTTGCCCAGGATGGTTGCCACTTCCCGCATGGTTTCGTTACCTCCCGGCGGACAATAAAGCTTGGACAGGTCATCTGCCTTGACACAGGCTTCGGCAAAGTTCCGGCAACCGGCAAACCCACATCCTCCGCAGTTGGCACCAGGCAGGGCTTCTTCCGTAAGATCTATCCTGGGGTCCTCGATGACCTTAAAGCGCTGGGCAATGGCAAACAGGATGATGGCAGCTGTAATTCCGGTTGCACTCAGTGAAATAATAGTATATAATACGATCGGACTCATGTATGAAAGGCTCAGGTTTTCTGAATGAAAAAAGAAAACCGCCGGTCCACTTTTCCCCTCATCAGTCTGATACCTAAATAATAAGGTACAAGTACTGCCAGGGAAGTGAGTCCCGCAACCAGTTCATTGCTGCCGGCGGCGGTCAAGGCCAGCAGCACCGATAGGACCATCAGCAAGGGCAGGACATAACCCAGGAATAGCGCCCTGAAACCAAGTGACCGGGCCAGTATAACCCTTACTTTTTCACCGACACGGAAGTTTGGATCAGGGACCGGAACATGGAGCAGTTTCTCTTCTTCACCACCTGCCAGATGACAGGCTCCTTTGGCATGACAGCTGGTACAGGCAGCATAACTGGTGATTTTCACCGTGACCCTGTCTTCGCTCATGGATGCTATCACTCCTTCATGTGTTATCCTTTTTTCTGGCATGGAAGAACCGGTGGTTTAAAATCGGTATAAAAATATAGATACTATCATATGTATAGATTGCTTTTTGTCAGTTTTTCTGGAGCCCAGACAATTTATATTTATTATAAATTAACCTAGCTTATCACACCCCAGTTGAAGGTACCCTTTGACCCTTTTTTCAGTTGTTCGTCCAGGATTGCATTTTTAGGATGATCGAGCAAGGGGTCTTCTTCCAGGATTTCAATAACTGTCTTTCTGGCATAATGCAGGATCTGGGAGTCCTTGCCCAGGTGGGCAATTTTCAACTCAAAGGGAACGCCGCTTTGCTGGGTACCTTCCAGGTCACCTGGTCCACGGAGCTTCAGGTCGGCCTCTGCAATTTCAAAGCCATCGGTGGTACTTACCATGGTACTGATCCGTTGCCGGGCGTCATCGTTCAGTCTATTGGAGGTCATCAGGATGCAGTAGGACTGGTCGGCACCCCGGCCGACACGGCCCCGCAGCTGATGCAGTTGTGAGAGGCCAAACCTTTCTGCACTTTCGATGACCATAACGGAAGCATTGGGAATATCGACACCGACCTCTATCACTGTTGTAGCCACCATGATCTGGGTCTTCCTCTCAAGAAAACGTTTCATCTCGATCTCTTTTTCTTCGGCCTTCAGCCTCCCATGTACTATACTGACCGAATAATCAGGGGATGGGAATGCCTGTTTGATGCTGAAATACCCGTCCTCCAGGTCCTTGTAATCCATCTTTTCTGATTCCCGGATAAGTGGGTAAACAATATATATCTGCCTTCCTTCAGCGATCTGTTTCCTCATGAATCCATGTACTCGCAATCTTTTTGAATCAGTGTAATGCACTGTTTTGACCGGTTTTCTTCCCGGCGGGAGTTCATCAATGACCGATACATCCAGGTCTCCATATAGGGTCATGGCCAGGGTCCTGGGGATAGGGGTGGCGGTCATGACCAGCACATGCGGTGGCTGGATATTCTTTTTCCACAACCTGGCCCTTTGTGCAACTCCGAACCGGTGCTGTTCATCAATGATTACCAATCCCAGGTTCTGAAACTGCACCGTTTCCTCGAGCAGGGCATGGGTACCGGTCAGGATCTGCAGACTGCCATCGAGCAGTGATTTATGGATCTGCTCGCGTTCGGCTTTTTTCGTGGATCCTGTTAAAAGGCTGTATTTAACGGGCATGTCACCAAGCATTTTCTGCAGGGTAGCAAAATGCTGGGTTGCGAGGATCTCAGTCGGTGCCATGAGGCAGGCCTGGTAACTGTTATCCAGTGCAATGAGCATACTCATCAGGGCCACCAGCGTCTTCCCGCTGCCAACATCTCCCTGCAGCAAACGGTTCAGTTGCCGGCCGGAACCGACATCTTTCCTGATTTCCCTGATAACGCGCTTTTGTGCAGCTGTCAGTTCAAATGGAAGCCGGTCCCTGTAAAAGGAATTCAGGTAATCACCCACTTTTGAGAATACCAGTCCCTGGAAATATTTTTCCCGGTTCACCTTCTGTTTCAGGATATTCAGCTGGATGAAAAACAATTCCTCAAATTTCAATCTCAGCCTGGCCCGTTCAAGTTCTTTTAAATCCGAGGGAAAATGAACCGCAAACAAGGCCTTGGACAGAGATGGAAAGTTCAGTTTTTCAACAAGATAGCCGGGCAGTGTCTCCTTTACGGCAGGTTTCTGAGTTTGATACAGCGTGGTGATCAGCTTTTGTATGGTCCTGGATGTCAGATAGTTTTTCTTTAGTTTCTCCGTTGTGCTGTACATGGCCTGGAGTCCGGAAGAAAGCTGTTTCTCATATTTTTCGGCCTCTTCCAGTTCGGGGTGGACCAGGTTGAGCTGTCGCCCGTGCAGGTTGGGTTTGCCAAAGGCCACATATTCCCTGTCCTTCTTGAGGGTTTCCCTGATCCAGGATACACCCTGGAACCAGACCAGCTCAATCGTTCCCGTATCATCACTGAATTTGGCCACCAGCCGTTTTTTATACCTGGGTCCGGTTACCTCCAGGGAAATGATCCGTCCCCTGATCTGGATGTAGGGCAGCTGGGAATTGATTTCAGAGATCTTGTAGAACCGGGAACGGTCTATATAGCGGTAAGGAAAATGATAAAGCAGGTCTTCAAACGTATGGATATTCAATTCACGGTTAAGCAGATCTGCACGTTTGGGTCCCACACCCGTCAGGAATTTGATATCTGTCTGCAGAGGATCGGCCATATCGAAGGCTGAAATAAATAATAAATATCGGAATTCTAACTTATATATTTGCGGTAGATTTATGTTGTATTTGAATTACAGGTTTAGGGCCCGCCACAGAAACGGCAGAGGGATACATCCTCCGTTTGCCTACGAGATGGTTAGCGGGGTAATTTACGGGAAAGGACCCGATGATCCCGGATTGGCAATCATTGAAAAATACAGGCGGGACCTGCTCAAGATCACGCAGACCATACCTGTGGAAGATCATGGCGCAGGTTCCAGGAGGGGAGGGGACCGCGAAAGGCGGATCTGTGACCTGGTAAGGTATACGGCTGTTTCATCCAAGCGCGGACGCTTGCTTGCCAGGCTGGTAGATCACCTCAAGCCAGCCACCATGATAGAACTGGGGACAGGCCCCGGCATAGGCAGTTTGTACCTGGCACTGGCAAATCCGGGGGGCAGGGTCCATACCTGCGAGCGATCCCCCGCCATTGCCCGACTGGCCAGCGAAGGATTTGAAACACTTGGTGTCGGAAATATCGAGGTCCATACCGGACTGTTTAGGGATGTGCTGCCCGGGCTCCTGAATCAAACAGACCCCGGTTTATTCGTCTTTATTGATGGTGATCACAGGGAAGAGAGCCTGGTCTCCTATGTTGCTCAGATCCTGGTTGCAAAAAAACAGGACCTGGTGATTGTAATGGATGACATCCACTGGTCAAGGGGTATGTACCGGGCCTGGAAGAGAATTATCAAGCGGTCTGAAATCGGTCTGAGCATAGAATTATTCAATGCAGGTATAGTTTTTGTAAGAGAGAAGATCCAAAAGGATCACTTTGTGGTCATTTTTTAAAATTATTGTTCAGCTGTTTCGTTTATATCCTTAAATTCGTACATATTTTAAAAAGCGCATGGAGAAAATTATCGAATTATCGAACATTGTTAAGAATTATAAGGTAGGAACCATTATAGTAAGGGCCCTTAGGTCTGTCAGTCTTGATATAGACAAAAATGAATATGTTGCCATTATGGGGCCGTCAGGTTCGGGAAAATCCACCCTTATGAACCTGATAGGTTGCCTTGATACGCCTACTTCCGGGAAGTATGTGCTGAATAATAATGATGTCAGCAAGCTTGATGATAACCAGCTTGCGGATATAAGGAACAATGAAATAGGATTTGTTTTTCAGACTTTCAACCTGCTGCCACGCTATACTGCCCTTGAGAATGTAACGTTGCCACTGATATATGCAGGTTTTTCAAAGACAGAAAGGTTGGAGCGTGCGAAGGAAGTGCTTGAAAGCGTGAGCCTTACGGATCGTATTGCACACAAACCAAATGAATTGTCGGGTGGACAGAGACAGCGTGTGGCCGTAGCCAGGGCACTGGTCAACCATCCTTCCATCATCCTGGCGGATGAACCGACAGGAAACCTTGATTCCAAAACTTCCATAGATATCATGAACCTCTTCGATGAGATCCATGAGTTGGGTAACACCATCATTGTAGTCACACACGAAGAATATATAGCAAAAAGGGCCAGACGTGTGGTAAGGTTAATGGACGGTGAGGTGGAATCGGATGTTGACAATGAGGTCCCCGTTGAATCCGAAGGAAAAAACTAGACCCTAAAGCAAATGAAAATCTATACCAAAGCGGGTGACAGGGGAACCTCCACCCTGCTGGGCGGAAATATTGTTCCCAAGGATCATCCCAGGCTGGAAGCTTACGGTACACTTGATGAATTGAATTCATGGATTGGCCTGATAAGGGATCAGCTGGACAATGGGGATATACGGAAGACCCTTATGAGGATACAGGACAGGATCATGGTGGGTTCTACCATACTGGCCAGTGAAAAAAAGGATGCCTCTGTGACCATACCCCAGCTTCATGAGAAAGATATAACCTTCCTGGAAAGGGAGATAGACCGTATGGAGCAGGAACTTAAGCCCTTGCAGTCATTTATCCTTCCCGGCGGCCATACAACCGTGAGCTACTGTCATCTTGCAAGAACCACCTGCCGCAGGGCCGAGAGATATAGCGTAAAATTTATCAAGAACTCGGCACAGACAGAAATCCTGGTGAAATACCTGAACCGTCTGTCAGATTATTTATTCGTCCTGGCTAGGAAAATTGCCATGGATCTAAAAATTGAAGAAATTATCTGGCAACCTGATTTCTGATATTCATTTTTTTTTATATTTGCACGAATTTTAGGATTACCTGATAATTATTATTACCAAAGCACTTGCGATATGTACTGGACATTAGAGTTAGCTTCAAAATTGGAGGATGCTCCCTGGCCAGCAACGAAAGATGAATTAATAGATTTCGGCATTCGTTCCGGTGCCCCACTCGAGGTCATTGAGAATCTGCAGGAAATTGAGGATGAAGGAGAAATCTACGAGAGCATTGAGGACATCTGGCCTGACTATCCAAGTAAGGATGATTTCTTTTTTAACGAAGACGAATATTAGGAAGAAAGGCTGTCAGAAGGGCAGCCTTTCTTATTGATACCCCCTCAACTTTATCCCAGATTAAT
Source organism: Bacteroides sp. SM23_62 (assembly GCA_001303955.1). Taxonomy (GTDB): domain Bacteria; phylum Bacteroidota; class Bacteroidia; order Bacteroidales; family SM23-62; genus SM23-62. Next base: position 18,499 of record LJUP01000071.1, read on the forward strand.
ATTGAATAAAAGCGTACTGCATTTTGCGGCATTAACCGCAGAATGCAGGCACTTTTTTAATCAATATCAGTAAAACCAGAAGAAAGCTTTAATAGCATGCGGATGGAATTATAAATTGGATGAAGAATGCAAAAATTCGTTACTTTTATATGAACCGGGATATTCATTCAATGTTCTGTTCCGGTACTGAAAAACGACAGCCAAACATAACGGCTTTAGCTTCAACAAAAAATCAAGAAAATGGAAATAAACAGAAGAGAATTTATTGAGAAAGGTACGAAGTTGACTTTTGGCATCTCCGCTTTTGGATTCATCTCAAACAGCTCTTTTGCAGATCATGAACCGGGAAACAGGCTTGGCATCGCATTGGTCGGTACCGGGATCAGAGGTTCAACAACATGGGGGAAAGACCTGTTGATCCAATATGCGGATCAACTGGATATGGTGCCCTTGTGTGATATCAATCCCAAAAGGGTTGATTTCGCACAACGATACATAGGCACCGATGCTCCTGTATACCAGGCCAAGGATTTCAACCGCATGATAAAGGAAACCAATCCTGA
>LJUP01000366.1 GCA_001303955.1 Bacteroides sp. SM23_62
ACCATCGTTAAATGGTAATGGCCCATACCTGATATATTAAATAATTATTCATTTGTCTCAAAGGTTCATGATCCTATAATAGTATTAAGTTTTTCAGTTTGACCGGTTATAATGGGTGCCAGCTTGATCAGAAATTACTGGCATGGATAGTATGTTCAATTTTATCTCTCCCAGACCGATCCCAGTATCTCCTTTCGCAAAGAAAGGTCGCCATCGGGTACCACAACGGCTATCCAGGGGCTTTCTTTTGATAATATATGTCCCCTCCATTCCAGTGTGCCTGCCATTCCATGCTTAAGGCTCAGCTCCTGCTCAGGATGGTTAAGTGAGATATTATCTGTCCTGATTGTGAATTTATGTCTGCCACTGCCATGTACCGTCAATCGTACGGATACCTCCCCTTTTTCTGAAGTCGTCTGGGATATCTCAAAATCAACCGTTTTACCGGGCCGGAGATCCAGTTGATAATTGCTGGCAGGCAGGAATACCTGATGGAGTTCGGTCTCTCCGCACCGGACTATGTAGTTGCCCTGTGGCAGCATGGCTTTAAATCTGCCATCTGACGGTCCCGGTATTACCTTTATGGTCCTTTCAGCGCTTGTTTCCCTGAATTCGACATCAGTCCCGGCAAAACCTTCGACTTTCGCAGGACCTGAAACATTCCTCATAAGTGAGATCCAGCCTATCGCCGGGAAGGACCAGATTTCCTTGTAGGTCCAACTGTTTTGCACCGGCCAGTAAGGGATATCCTCCGATCCACGCGTCTGAATACCGACCGGAAGTCCACCCACCATGTCCCCCGATAAGGGCGTGTATAAAGGGGGGAAATCATACCCCTCACCCCACATGCTGCTTTGAGAAAAGGGATTGCGGCCTATCACCCATTCCAGCTGATGCTGGGCAAGCTCTGCAGATGCCAGGTCGCCACGGAGAGTTGCGGCACTCGCGAGTGCCTTTGCCTGGGGAAGGATCGTCCCGAAATGCCCCCGGTAATCCATCCATACAGGGAACAATCTAAGATAATGACCTCCCCCCAATGGTATGCCGTTCAGAACCTGTTCCCGGAACGAATCCCGCCGGCTTTCAGGTGCAAGCAGGTATTCCTGGTCTGAGTAAATGGAGGCGGGAATAACACCATAAGGCGCTGTGTAACTCGCTATTTTTTTCAGATACCGTGAATGCAAGGCCACCGTGGAATACCATTTCATCCAGTCGGGATGATCCGGCAGCGATTCACAAAGCTGGGTAAGTGCCATGATCGGAGTATGTTCCCGTCCGTGATGGCAATAATGCAGAATATGTTCTTTCTGCTGACTGGTATAAAAGAACCCCGTAATGGGAACTTCCCAGTCCGGCCTGTTTCGTTGTTGTGAATTTACAATGATTTTTGCCCATTCCGATGCACGGTCAATATAACGACTGTTGCCCGTGGCCTTCCACAAATCAACAGCAGCCATGATGCCAACAGCAGGCACCTCATGTTCCACATTATCCGAATCAAAGGTGCCCCGGAATATGTTTTCATCAGATAACTCTTTTTTAATGGCCGTTCCTTCAACGGCAAATTGCCAGTCTTCTTCTGCCATCTCCAGGGATAAAGCTGCCATCCTGGGATCAGTCTCCTTCAGAAGCCTGTAAGCAATGGCCTCGGCAGCAGACGCTACAAAATGATCCATTGGCGAATTCCTGGCTGTAGAGGTGAGGTCATCATTGTCACCGATGATCCCGTTGGTCCTCCGGCTGCTGATGGAGCCACCGTTGCGGTAACCATCCCTGAAACTGGTTTTCATGACCCAGTCGAGTCCCCACCGGGCTTCCTCCATGACGCGATCGTACAGATCAGGATCATCATCCCTGTACTGCAGGTACTCCGCAAGGCTGAACATCGCGTAGACAGCCTCCGCGGTATTGCCGAGTCCCTGGGTGAGGTCACCGGCATCATGCCAGCCTCCGTTGATGACTATTTTCTGATCACCGTGGATACATGTCCAGTCCCTGTGGCAAACTCCGTGAACTCCGGGGATGGCCATGCCGCATCGTTCCATGTAGAAAAAATTCAATGCCTTCAGGATGGTGTTGCGCCATACATTTGGACCTATGGCGAACGGATGACTGCGTATTCCCCCGGCATCAATGATGTAGGTGCTGGCATCCCGGATCTCTGAAAAGTCCATCAGCTGGTAGGTCCCCAAATGTGTCCTGACTGTCTGTAAAGGTTTGGAAAGCACCGTCTCACCAGTTTGCTCATCAATCACCCTGAATCTTTCGGCATCCAATCCATTCGCGATAGCTTTTTTTGGAGCGCCGGAAAGATAACCCGTATGACTGTATGAGATCCTCCCTGGCCAGACATTCCATCCTTCTATATGGTCAGGATCAACCCTCTGCAATTCCAGGTGATCAAGATAGTAGTTGGCCGTGTCTGATGCTTCCGGTTCGTTACCGCTTAAGTAATAAGAGATTTCCAGGCTCGTCACTTTGTCACGCTCCACATTCCCAATCTCCCACACCACATGATTCCATTCATTATTGCGCAAAAGAAGAGATGTCTCACCTTCCTGTCCGAAAAGAGCCGGTAATTTATTCACGCCATCGTTGTAGATCCGGAGTTCCAGCCAGTTTATATAAAATCCGGGACAATCAGGATAAATCCATAAGGAAAGTCGGTTCGATTTTCGCCAGTCCTCCCCGTTGAATTGCCTCCGTACACCAGCCGTACCCCAGCCTCTTCCACTTTTTGGGCCTGGGATGTCCAGTTTTGTGGGAATACTCATCCGGAGTGAATGAGTGCCACTGTGAAATATTTCTCCGGAAAGCGTCATCCTGGTAATCTGCTGGCTCGCTTCAGAAACGCTGGAAACCACCCGGGCATCCACAACCTGCTGGGCACCTTTGGTGAAGGCAACCCAGGTATCAAGACTTTCCATGTCATCAAGAATATAGCGATCAAGCACTTCTTTATTTAGCCAGCGATAAGAAGCAGAATTCGAAAAGTCGGCTTTCATGGGTTCACGATCCTGACTCATGGCCGACAGAAAGAAAATCAGCAATAATAAAAATGACTTAATCATATCGCGACTTTAAAAGATTCAGTATGAATTCAACTGATTAAAGTTAGGGCTTCGAAGTAACAATTCAATACCCCTCCTTGTCAAACCACTAAAGTTAGCCCAGTGGCCGTATAAGAATTAACCTTTTTATTAACATGCCAGTGATAGAGAATTATATTATTATAAATATATTCGCAAATAGTGGGATAGACTAATAATCAGGATATGCGACATTCCACGGCCCGCGATTGTCTGATAAGAACAATAAATCTGGAGGGAACAGACCGGATCCCGTGCTGCTTCATGAGCTTTTCAATACTGCGTAAGATGTTTGATGAGAACCGGTATGATTCGTGCATGGAGGAATTTAAAATGGGACTTGATCCCATGTTGTTCATTCCGTCAGCCTCGCGGGCAGAGCGACCACAACATCCTGATCTGCGCGGATTACCCATGCATTTTCACCCGGAGGTGAAAACGGAGCACTGGATCTCACAACAGCATGGCAATACCATACTGAATAAAAAATATACCACACCGGAAGGTTCCCTCGCTACGGCTGTGAAATTATCCGACGACTGGCCACATGGCAACCAGATACCCTTCATTGACGATTACCAGGTTCCGAGGGCCTTAAAACCCCTTGTAACATGCAGGGAAGACCTCGAGATTATCAAACAGTATTTTCTCCTGTCACCGGATACAGGAGAGATTGAAAACTTCAAACAGGAACATAAGAAGGCAAAAGCTTTTATTAACGAACATCATTATCTGCTTGCAGGTGGATGGGGCGTGGGACTCGACATGGCATTCTGGCTTTGCGGAATGCAGGATCTGATGTATAGGATGACAGAAGATCCCATGTTCGTCAAAGACCTGTTGCACATCATCTACGAATGGAACAAAGAACGCATGGTCACTGTTCTCTCAGAAGGCGTTGATCTGTATATAAGACGAGCATGGTACGAAGGATGTGATTTTATAACCCCGGAGTTTTATAAGGAAGCAGTTCTGCCGCTGATAAAGTATGAAACGGAACTGGCCCATGAATACGGAGCTAAATTCGGGTACATCTGCAGCAGCGGTCACACTCCGATGCTTGATGCTTACCTTGAATCAGGCATTGACGTTCTGATTGGTATTGATCCGGTGCAGGGAACGCACACAGATATGGAAGTCCTGAAAAAGAAAATCGGACATAAAATCTGTATCTGGGGCGGGGTATCCGCGGCCATTACGGTTGAAAGAGGCAGCGAAAAAGAAATCCGGGATGCTGTTCAGAAGGCAATAAAAACACTTGGACCGCAGGGTTTTATCCTGTCCCCGGTAGACAATATTACAATTGACAATACGCTTACATGGAAGAACATCGGGATATTCATCAGTGAATGGCAGAAATGGGCAGATGGATAGCTATGTCACTCACCATTATTGCAAAACTTTATCCTGGCAAACCTGTGTTTAAAGGTTAAATAATAAAATGTATTCTGCTATGAAAAAAGTGGTCTTCGCTTTGTCAATGATTCTGGTATTGACAACATGCTCTTCAAACAATGAAAAGCTGGAATGGACGAATGATATTCAGGTAGTGCTCGATAATACCACACCACTTGAATATGACCGGGATACCCGGCTCCCTCTCTACTTATGGCCTGCAACCGGTAACTGGGAACTTAGTCCCAACGCTGCCGAACAACTTGTTAATGAACTGGACAGGCGCGGTGTTGGACTTGTATCTTCATGGAATTATAAAGACAGCAGCAGCCTGATATCCCAATGTCTTACAGTTGCTCACGCCCAGCAGAAACTTGGGCTGCGTATCAATATAGAAGCCACAGGCTTAATGTATTCTTTTTTCAATGGTGATGAGCGTACTGCCCATATTGATGAAAATGGGGATCCGTTTTTTGATGATAGTTTTGGAAACCATAAAATGGGATGTCCGTTTGCCATAGATTTCCGGAAGAAAGAGATCAGGGATCGTTTTGAATTCTTTATAAAAAAGTATAAGGATGAAGGTCTCTCGGTAGATTTTATTTTTACTGACTGGGAAATTGATGGTCCACTGGAAGTTAACAGGGCTTTGGAAGCATCAAAAAAATGTACACGATGCTGTAAATTCCTGGGTGAGGATTTCACCTATGAAGATTTTCAAAAGCAACTGCGAGAGATGCGATCATATCTTCAAAATTATTCCTACAGCGGACCTGTTCTCAGCCAATTCCCGAATGCTTTGGTCGGAAATTATGCTGTATATCCCAACGACGGTTTCCGGTACTGGTACGATTATTTTGAATATTATGTCGAAGGGCAACCCTATAAAGCTGATCAGCGGGCAAAATACAGGAAGTGGTATAATGATTTCCCGGCTACAGGCTACACCTATGCAATGCCTGTTTGCTATCCATGGGATCCCTCCTTTCATTGGTATGACTTCGACAATTCAGATTACAGGTGGTTTTATAATATGTTACTGGTAGCAAGCAACGCGGGTAAGAAT
>LJUP01000072.1 GCA_001303955.1 Bacteroides sp. SM23_62
CTTATTCCACCGGTGGAACCTATATTAACTTCCTGACAGAGGACGAAGGTCCAGAGCGAATCGAGGCAGCATTGGGCGAAGGAATCCAGCGGCTTGCAGAGGTGAAGGCGAAATGGGATCCTGAGAACGTATTCCGCACGAACAGGAATATTAAACCGATTTTTGAAACAGTCCGTAAATACCAGTAATATTATCTAACGCTTGCGTTTGAAGCTGCAGAAAATGAAATGCTGAGTTGAACCGGAGGGTGTATTGTGTTCGATAAGCATCAGGAATTATCAGGCCGCCATCTCTCCAACTAATTCATAACCAGCTGATTCCCAGGCCCGAAGTCCACCGGCAAACCTGAAAATCTTTTCATACCCGAATGCTTCTAATTGCTGATACAACAAAATACTTCTGTTACATGCCTCATCAGTACAGTAAACGATAATAACGTCATCCAGTCCAAGGCACTTCTGAATATCTTCATCTCTGCAAATATTGATGGATCCAGGGATATGTAAAGCCCGGAATCTTTCTTCATCCAATGCATTTACAAGTTTAAACCTATCCTTCAGATCAAATTTTCTCTTCAGTTCTTCACAACTAATATGATTCATTGCTTTGGTGTTTTTATTCTCGAAACATGAAAATGATTCTGAAACCATCAACATCGATTTTCAGTTGAATCATTTGAGAGGAAATTAATTGGATCCTGATCAGATCAATTTTTGAGGTGGGGGACCGGGTGGCGGTTCGTTAAAGTTCATATTATGAAATTCGGTTATCTGTTCTCTCATCCAGACATCAAAGCTGTTATCTGATTGAGCAAGGACCTGCATAAATTCATCTGCACCTGGTCCCTCATGCAGTACAACTGCCATTGGGCCTCCAGGTGTTTCAGCATACCAAACATCATGACGGGAGAGTCCGTAACGTTGGTTTAATTCATTGAAATCCTCCTTTTTTGATCCGGATTTCATGTCATTGATAAATTTTTTCCAGGCTTCTAATTTGCCATCGACGATAGGAGCAATTACGAGTCCCATGATTTCATCATTTTAAATTCATATTAATACGTTCAGCGAAAATTACGAAAATTAGATCTGATTATCCGAATATTTCCAGGTCAAATAATAATAAAATAGGACAGCTCCGTAAATGTCTGTAAGTGAACTGTATAAATAAATTGATCTAAATAGAATTTCAATTAAAAATAGTAGTGAATTAAGCGGTGCGCAAAAGCACCACATCAAACCGTCGGAAGTCCCCTGCATATGCCCTGATGCTGGCTGGCCCTGTTTTATGTGAAACCGACAATCATGTGCTGTAATGGTCAGTCATTTGCATTTTACCGGATAAATCCTTGCTACGTGCCCGCCGCCACCTGCAAGCGGTATATTCAGCGTGGTCCCATTATTGACAGTAACTTGATAATACCTCACCTCTGTGGGTTCATTGTTCGCATTGGGTCCGTCTTCATAGATCTCGGCGTGGTATTCACCTTCATCAAGAAACCTGAGCGTGATGGCCAGATCCCTTTCGGTCCAATCCGTAATGGTACCTATGAACCATTGCTGCTTATGCCTCCTGGCAATGGTAATATAATCACCTACCCTGGCATGTAATACCCTTGATTCATCCCATTGAACCGGTATGTGCCTGAAAAGATCTGATCCTGCCTTATCCCTGTAATTATCAGGATAATCACCCAGGACCTGAAACCCGGTTTCAAAAATGATCAGTGTGGCCAGCTGATGGCACCTGGTTCCCAGGGTGTTGAATTCATCCCAGACAATTTCGAAATCCGCTGCAGTTTTATTCGTGAATCCTGCCACAATATAATCCATGGGACCCGCCAGCATCCGTGTAAACGGCAGGATACAATTATGTTCCGGGGTGGGTTTGCGGTCCCACTTCGAATATTCCAGTCCCAGTACAGCCTCATGCGCCAGCAGGTTGGGATATGTTCTGCTCAGTCCGGTCGGTTTATAAATGCCGTGAAACTCAACATGCAACTGATGTTCGGCGGCTTTTTTCGTGATTGCATTCACCAGGTTCACAGTTTCCTGATCATCGCTGTCGAAAAAGTCAACATTGAATCCTTTGATTCCCCACTGATTGAACAGTGGCAGAACCTCGTCGATCTGCTTTTTCATAAGGTGGCTCAGTGTCCAGAGGAAGATGTCCACATTTCTCTCTTTTGCATACTCAACGAGCAGGGGTATATCAATTTCCGGAACAGGTCGGGTCAGATCCAATGTGGTATCTGACCAGTCTGCCCCATACCACCCTGCATCTATGGACATATACGCCAAGCCATAATCAGCACAGAAATCGATGAAATGCTTCATCGTCCGGGTATCCATGGCACCTTCCCACCCGGTACTTTTTACTGTCTGATCGTTGTTCCAGTCATCTATTGCCAGTCCGGGTTTCACCCATGAAAAATCAAATGTACAGGGCTGGTTAAGGTTCAGGACAAAGTTGGATTCCACAAACCGGCCCGGATCATCGGCAATCATAATAGCCCGCCATGGTGTATGCATGGGTGTTGATCCTTTCACACATACATCCGGATTATCCTTTCGGGGTGACAGGGAGGCCATCAGTTCCAGACTGTTCTGCCCTGCCGATTTCAGATACATGCCGGCGTAATTGGCAAGTGCCGCTTCCGTGATGACCATCCAGGCATCCCCGGATGCCCTGGCCAGGAATGGTACACCCAGGATTGAACCGGATCCGATGGCAGAAAGCAGATCAGTGGTATATTCTTTTTCATAGGACGTCCGGTAACTGTCCAGGTGGATTCCCCAGTATTTACAATCAACGTTAAAATGAAAGGATGTTAACTCACGCGTAATCTCAAAATCATTCAATCCATCCTGTTCCGGAAAATAATACCGGAATCCAACACCATCATTGTACAGACGGAAAATAACAGACAGATGGATCCCATTCTTATCCCTGAGCTGCAGGGATGTTTCATTGGCATGATTCCGTATCTCAGATGATTTTCCAAAAGGCATAATGTAAGTTTCATCGATTGTTGTCTCCTCGGTATCCAGCAGGGTTGAACTTACTCCTATGATTTGTTTTCCTTTCAGTTCAATACCAAGATCAGCATTTTTCAGGATGGGGTGACCGTTAAAAACGATATCATATGACGGCAAACCTGCCGGATGATCCGAATTGGTATGGAAAACCACCCCGATGCTGCCATCCGGTGATTTTAATACAAGCTGATCAGGTTGCCTGCATGAGGATAAAAATTCCGTAAAAGTAATCACTACAGCAAGTAAATAAAATGCACTGGAAAATGGGGTGAGCCTGGTTGCCACTGTCATAAAGTTTGGAGATCTATATACATGCAAGTTAAGACCTTATTGTATATGAGTCAAAAACAGGTACCAGCCATCCCGGACGGAATGCCCTTAAAATTATTAATAAAAAAACTTGAAAAACTCATTTAGTTTTTTAATTTTTGTCATTCACTTAATCAGATTGAAATGCAACTACGTGACCGGATCGTTTCTGTGGCTTTTGAGCTGTTCATGAAATACGGGGTCCGCAGTGTCACCATGGACCAGATTTCCCGGCATCTGGGCATATCAAAGAGAACCCTTTATGAAATTTTCAGGGATAAGAACCAGCTGCTCAGAGATGGTCTCGATTATTATGCCAATATCAAAAGAAAGGACGCAAAGGACCTGATCAGGCAATCGGATAATGTCATTGAGACCATATATAAACTTGCCAGGAAGGGTGAGGAAATGAAACAGCAGATAAATCCGCTGTTCTTTGAAGACATCAGGAAATATCACCCGGATGTGCATGCTTTGATCACTACGGATGGCAGGTACAGGGATTACTCGCTCACCTACGACCTGTTAAGCAAAGGGATCAATGATGGCATTTTTAAAAAGGGCCTCGATATCGGACTGGTCAATAATTTTTTCCACGAGGTCATGAACATTGTCATGAACGAAGAGATATTCCCCAAGGACAGGTATACACATGAGGATATCTTCAGGAATATCATCATGCCCTATCTGACGGGTATTTCCACAGAGAAGGGACAGGAGCAGATCCACAAATATTTCGAGCAGGAAATTAAATGATAGAATCCCTACAATTTTGATAATAAATATGATGAGAAAAAAGTCATTAATCGTGCTACTGCTTATTATGGAAGCAGGATTTATCCTTAACTCTGCGCAGGAGGAATTGAGCCTGAGCCTTGTGGAGGCACAACAATACGCCCTTGAATTCAATAAGGTGGTCAGGAATGCGGAACTGGCCGTGGAAGCTGCGCGGGAAGTGGTCAGGGAATCAGTGGCAATGGGACTTCCCCAGGTGGAAGCCAATGTCGATTACTCCAATTTTCTGGGTGCGGAAATAGAGATCAAATTCGGCGAAGATGCCCCTGTCACCCGTATACCTTTCAAACCCACCAGTAATCTCGCATTGACTGTCGGACAGCTGGTATTCAGCGGCAGCTATATTGTCGGACTTCAGACAGCCAGGTTATACAGGGAGCTGGCGGAATCCGGTTATGAAAAAACCGCTATAGATATCAGGGAACAGGTGGCCGGTGCCTATTATACCGTGCTGGTGGCCGAGGAGTCCTATGAGATCATCATGAAAAACCTGGAGAACATTAAAGATGTCTATGAAAAAACCAGCGCCCTGTATTCGGTCGGCATGGCCGAGGTTACCGATGTGGACCAGATGGCTGTACAGGTCACTTCGCTGGAGAATGCTGCCAGATCTGCCGAAAGACAGATAGAGCTGTCCTACAACCTGCTCCGGCTTCAGCTGGGTGTGGATGTGGAATCAAGACTCAGGCTCACCGACAACCTGGATGGCATTTTACTCCAGATTGACTTTGAAGCCACACTGACCGAGCAGTTTGACCTGAAGGATAACATTGATTACCAGATGATGAATACCAGGCAACTGATGTCGAAAAAACAGGTTGACCTGGAAAAAATGAATTACCTGCCGACCATCTCGGGATTTTACAACCGGACCCAGAAGATCCTCAGACCTGATTTTGACATGACACCGCCGAACCTGGTAGGCCTCCAGATGAACGTGCCGATCTTTTCAAGCGGTTCCAGAAAAGCCAGGCTGGACCAGGCCAGGATCAATTACGAAACCATCCAGAATGAAATGGCATTGCTCACCGACCAGCTGCTGATCCAGGAAAAACAGTACCGGTATAACCTCAGCACAGGATTGGAACTGTATAAAAGCCAGAGAGAGAATGTGGAAGTATCCCAGAGGGTGTATAACAGCATCAATCTTAAATATCAGCAGGGACTCGTTTCGAGCCTGGATCTTACGACGGCCAACAACAATTACCTCCAGGCTGAATCCAGCTACATAAATGCCCTGATTCAACTGCTCAATGCACAGCTCGAACTGGACAAATTGCTAAACAACCTGTAATTAAAAATCAATATCCAAATAACCGTTAAAATGAAATTAAATCTTTATTATTCAATCATATTGTCGGCTATGCTGGCAGGGTGTTCAGCCGGTAACACCGGAAACGGCAATGAAGACAGCAGTGGTGCAGACAACGGAGAACAATCTTCGCCAGCAGGCGAACAGATGGTGGAAATCCTTGAACTTGAGCAACAGATGATCTCCCGGACCATTGAATATACCTCAAGCCTGATTCCTTTCGAGGAGAACCACCTGGTCCCATCATCTCCCGGAAGGATCGAGAAGATATATGTTGAAATCGGGGATCGTGTTAAAAAGGATGATCTCCTGGTGCAGATGGACAGGACGCAACTGCACCAGGCCACGATCCAGCTGAAAAATGTCGAGAACGACTTCCGGAGACTGGATACGCTCAACAAGGTGGGCAGTATATCCAAACAGCAGTATGACCAGATGAAGGCGCAGTATGACATCGCCGTTTCAAACGTGGAATTCCTCCAGGAAAATACGGTACTGCGGGCTCCCTTTGCAGGTGTGATCTCGGGAAAATATTATGAAGACGGGGAGTTTTATTCCGGGACACCCACCACCCCATTAGGCAAGGCCGCTATTGTCTCGGTCGTGCAGATTAATCCGATGAAGGCCGAGGTAAATATTTCGGAAAAATATTTCCCGATGATCCGGACGGGCATGGATGCAACGGTAACCTGTGATATTTATCCCGGCCAAAGTTTCCCGGGGAAAGTCATGATGATCCATCCAACCATTGACCCTGCGACGCGGTCCTTTGCCATGGAAATAAAGATCAACAATAACAGGGAACTGCTTCGCCCGGGAATGTTCAGCAGGGTTATAATGAAACTGGGAGAGGACAAGGCCCTCGTGGTGCCATCGGTGGCTGTACTGAAATTACAGGGATCGAATGAACGATATCTTTTCCTGGAGGAAAATGGTGTTGCCAAAAGGATCACCGTCGGGATCGGGAAGCGTTTTGATGATCAGATCGAAGTGATCTCTGATGAGCTGACGGTGGGCAGCAGGTTGATCGTAACAGGACAGGCAAAGCTGATTGACGGGGACAGGGTAAAAGTTGTCAATGAGTAAAAACCGAAACACAAAGAGCCATGAGTATATACAAAAGTGCAGTAAACAGGCCTATCACGACCCTGATGTTGTTCACGGGCATCATTGTCCTCGGATTGTATTCCATGGTGCAATTGCCCATCGACCTTTACCCAGAGATGGAATTCCCCGCCATCTCTGTGATGACCACATACCAGGGTGCCAATGCGTCGGACATTGAGACCAACGTAACCAGGAAACTGGAAGATGCCTTTAACAGCATCGACAAGCTGAAGGAAGTCACCTCTGTATCCTATGATACCCTTTCGGTCATCTTCCTCGAGTTTGAATGGGAAACCAATCTTGATGAAGCGGCCAACGATATCCGCTCGGCAGTTGATTTCACCTTTGACATACTGCCGGAGAATTGTGACCGCCCCAGCATTTTCAAGTTCAACACCAGCATGATGCCCATCCTGTTTTATGCCATTACGGCTAAAGAAAATTATTCGGGACTGGAAAAGATACTGGATGAAAGAATTATCAATCCCCTGAACAGGATTGAGGGCATCGGATCGATTGACCTGATCGGGGCTCCAAGGAGAAAGATCTATGTAGACATTGATCCCAAACGGCTGGATGCCTACAACCTGAGTATTGAGCAGATCGGAGCCGTCATTAATTCCGAAAACATAGACATGCCTTCTGGGAATGTAAAAATGGGACTGATGGACTACCAGTTAAGGATACTGGGACAGTTTACCGAAAGTGCGCAGCTGGAAAATATAGTGGTCGGCAATGCCGGTGGTAAACCGGTCTATTTGAAAGACATAGGCATTGTGAGGGATACCGTCAAGGACCTGACCATAGAGGAAAGGATCGATGGCAGGCAGGGATTGCGCATGTTCGTGATGAAACAATCAGGAGCCAACACGGTAAAAATTACCAGGCAGGTTAACAGACAGCTCGCCGAGCTGGCAAAAACCCTTCCCCCTGATGTACAGATCACCACCATATTCGACACTTCTGATTTTATCCTCGATGCCATCAGAAACCTTTCACAAACCCTCCTGTGGGCGCTTGTTTTTGTGATCCTGGTCGTGCTTGTTTTCCTCGGCAGGTGGAGGGCTACCTTTATTGTGGGATTGGCCATACCGATCTCCCTGATCACATCCTTTATTTACCTTTATTTCACCGGGAGTTCACTGAACGTGATCTCCCTGGCATCCCTGGCCATTGCCATCGGCATGGTGGTGGATGATGCCATCGTCGTACTGGAAAACATTTCAAAACATATCGATCGCGGGACCCGTCCCAGGGAGGCAGCCATATACGCCACCAATGAGGTATGGCTGGCAGTGATCGTGACCACCCTGGTGGTACTGGCAGTTTTTATGCCGCTTACCCTTGTCGGCGGCTTGACAGGTGTGATGTTCAACCAGCTGGGATGGATCGTTTCCATCACCATCGTGACCTCCACGGTCATTGCCATATCCCTCACCCCCATGCTTGCCTCCTTGCTTTTAAGACTGGCGCGTAAAACAGACAGGAAACCGAAATTCGGATATTCCAGGACCATCGGAAGGTTCCTGGAAAAGACCGAGATTTTTTACGAGAACAACCTCCGGTGGGCATTGAGGCACAGGGGACTGGTACTGATCAGCGGACTGGTGGTGTTTATTGCTTCCCTTTACCTGCTGAAATTTGTCGGAACGGACTTCATGCCTGAATCGGACGAAGGGCAATTGAATATTTTTGTAGAACTGCAGTCCGGTGTCCGCGTCGAAGAAACGATAAAAACCACCAGGAAAATAGAGGATATCATCAATGCGCATTACCCGGAGGTGGAGCTTATCTCCTCCTCCACAGGTTCCGACGATGAAGGAGGCTTTATTTCCCTGTTCAGCCAGAGCGGCTCAAACATGATCAACTTCACCCTGAAATTGAGTCCCCTGGATCAAAGAGAAAGATCGGTATGGGACATAGCCGATGAGATGCGTACCCAGTTTGCCCAGATCCCGGAAATCATCAATTATGATCTGAATACACAGGCTCATTTTATGGGATCAGCAGGCAATACGGTCAACGTGGAAGTGTACGGGTATGATTTTGACAGGACCAACCAGGTGGCCACCCAGCTGAAAACCCTGATCGGTCAGATCGAAGGTGCCGAAGATGTACAGATCAGCCGTGAAAAAGAAAGGCCGGAGCTGCAAATTGCGCTGGACAAGGAAAAACTGTCGCAACACGGACTGAATACGGCCACCGTATCCATGTTCGTTAGAAACCGCGTGGATGGGATGATCGCATCACGTTTCCGTGAGGAAGGGGATGAATATGACATCATCGTAAGATTCAGCGAGAGGTACAGGAATTCCATATCGGATATAGAAGAAATAAGCATCATGACGCCTGTGGGACAGAAAATCAAGATAGCCGAGCTGGGAGAAGTCAAGGAATACTGGAGTCCACCCAACATAGAACGGAAAAGAAGGGAAAGGATGGTTACCGTTTCCGTTAAACCGGTCGGTATTTCCCTTGGGGAGCTGGCCGGGAAGATCAGCACGGAGATGAGCCAGATGGATATACCCGGTGATATACTGGTTGTCATTGGAGGTGCCTACGAGGATCAGCAGGAAGCCTTTGCCGACCTGGCCCTGCTGTTAATGATCGGCCTGATCCTGGTCTACCTGGTCATGGCATCCCAGTTTGAATCCTTCTTGATGCCGCTGATCATCATGTTTACCATACCCTTCTCATTTTCCGGTGTCATACTGGCCTTGTTAATCACCGGTACCACCCTGAGTGTCATAGCCGCGCTGGGTGCGGTGCTCCTGATCGGTATAGTCACAAAGAATGGCATCGTCCTGATAGACTTTATCAACCTGATGCGTGCCAGGGATTATGAGCTGTTCGATGCCATTGCTGTATCGGGCAAATCACGCCTGCGGCCGGTGCTGATGACCTCCTTTACGACCATTCTGGCCATGCTGCCGCTGGCCACCAGTACGGGAGAAGGATCGGAGATCTGGAGCCCCATGGGAATCTCGGTCATCGGTGGACTGATTTTTTCCACCTTCCTTACGCTGATCATTATTCCGGTTCTTTACGGGTCTTTATTCAAAAGGACTTCCAAAAATAACAAACGGAAGATCAGGAAAGATTTCACCTTCATGGACAAATAAGAAAATCAACCTATATGAAAGCTGTTTTGATTGTTTTTAACCAGGCCCATACCGAAAGGATAGAATATATGTTTGAACGGCTCGGGATCAGGGGATATACCTGGTGGAGCGATGTCCGGGGACGGGGCACGGAAACCGGCGATCCGAGAATGGGGACCCATACCTGGCCCGAAATGAATTCGGCCTCTCTGTTGATCATCCCTGATGAAAAAGTTGATACTGTACTGGAAAGTGTCAGGAAACTGGATGGGATAAACAAGGAGGTGGGAATCCGGGCTTTTGTCTGGGATATTCTTCAGGCGGTATGATCAGAATGTCACGGTATTTTCCGCCATCAGCCCGGGCTGTTGGCCCCTGGCCTTAACTGAACCTATTATTTGATAATCTTCCTTTATTGACATAACTTTAGGTAAGCATGAAAAAAACAGGTATTTATGCCGGTATTGCTTTCGTGATAGTGGCTGGTATTATCCTTTATAAAAGTTGTCGGCATGACACAATCGCCAGTTACTTTGATCGGGACGATGAAGGATGGATGGTTGTCGGGGATGCCCAGGGAGGATCTGCCATACCGGATTATGAGAATAAAGATGGTAATCCCGGCGGATACATATCAGCTAATGATAATGCTGCCGGGGGAGTTTGGTACTGGAGTGCGCCAGAAAAATTTTTAGGAAACAGGTCATCTTCTTTCGGGAAAAAATTGTCTTTTTCATTAAAACAATCATCGACAGATAATCAATTTGACGCCGATGATCTTATTCTGTTTGGCGCTGATAAGAAAATTGTATATAATACTTCAAGGAATCCGGATACAACCTGGACTGATTATTCAGTTGTTTTAAAAGAGGCAACAGGATGGACATATAACGATTCAAATGGTGATCCGGTCAGCAGGAATGACCTTATGAAAATCTTGAGGGATCTTACTGCCCTGCATATCCGAGGTGAATATGTTACAGGTGAGGATATTGGGGGACTGGATTCGGTTATTCTTTATTCCAAATAAAATGGCAACCAATGCAACAATTCGGGTAACAACGGCACGAAATAGCCCAAAGTATTTAGATCATTTCAGACCCTGCCAGTAATTAAATGCCATCATTCTCATTTTGTTTAACGAATAAATATCAATGATACCTAAGGTTCTTGGATTACGATGGGAAGCAAATACAAATAAATCTCCGATCTCTGATCTTATTTTAAATTGTTTGGCTGAACCCGGGGTATAGTTTTTAATTATATCATCTGACATTGAAGGATCATATAAATATTGGTTATCATCTTTTCCAATCAATAAAAAAACATGCCCAAGGTCATTGGTATTGGAGAATTTACTTGAAACAGCATGAATGAGCTTGCAGTCATAACCATATTTCATCAGAATCGCTCCGATAAGCGCACATACATCGCCACAACCAATATAGAATCCATCATTAATAATCTCTTCAGAATCTCTTCTTAGTAAATACTTTTTTATTATCTCCATCCTGTCTATATCTGGGAATTTTAACTGAAAGGGAATCAAATTGTCAAAAACATATTCTGCTGCTTTGCGAAACATAACAGTATCCTGTCCACCGGATTCAAAATCAATATTTATGCTTCTGATGTTTTCTCCCACAACAAGCACTTCCTCTTCCTCTTTATCTGTTAAATCAATTCTGTAGCCAATATCTATTAACTGTGCCCAGGGCATTTCTGGGGTATCTGATTGACTGTAACAATAGGTACAATTAACAAGACAGACCAGAAGCCGCAAGAAATTTCTCAATTTTAGACAGATATAGCGTAATTCGTTATTATTGAATAGATTATGATTAATCCTTTGGACATAACTGGATAGCGTTGAGTGTAGATTTCAATTGAGAATTGTCCAATTATTTCAAATTTAATATTAAATTTCTGATAACTAATTTCCCATTCGCAAAATAGGACTGGAGGTTTAGGCTTCCCCCAGATACAATAAAGCTATAAAACAAATAATGAGGCCCTGGTCTTTGATCAGTTATTTCACCTGTCATCATGGAACCCAGGATTTTGATCCGTATTGCCACACTGGCCGGCGATTACTGCATACTTGTTCATTGAACTGGTAAATTATAATGTCCAAACTCAAACTATTTAAAATATCCTGTTATGGACCGAAGAGAAATGTTAGAAAAATCGGCAATGCTGGTTGGATCAATTTGTCTGTGCGGGAGTATTGGTGCAGATGATCCACCTGAATCAACCTGTTGTATCACCCCTGAAATTGAACAGGAATGCCTGACATTTAATCAGAACAGTATTATTATTGATCTTGGGAAAACGGTGACACTTCAAAAAAGTGGTCAGGCAGTCTATGTTGATTACCCGGGCAAGGACCTTAAGATGATTGTGGTCCGGGAGAAAAAAAACAGGTATTTTGCCCTATCCAGGTTATGTACACACGGAGGACAGGCAATCAGCTATGTACCTGAAAGGAAAAAATTACAATGTAACAGCTATAACCATTCTGTTTTTAACCTGGATGGATCGGTTTGGAAAGGACCGGCACCAAATGCCATTCGTTCATTTGATATAATATCAGGCGATCAAAGACTTGAAATCTTTTTCTAATATTCTCCAGGGATATGAAAAAAGCATTAGTCATTTTATTCCCGGTCATTTTTTCGGGATCATTTATTTCGGTGAATAACCATGTATTAGATGTATGGATAAATCCTGTAGACAATATGAAATTTGCCTGGGTACCTCCCGGAAGGATTTCGGTGGAGGAACCGGTTGAATTGGAAGACAGCACCGTCTATAAGGCAAAGGAGATCATATTTCCAAATGGATTCTGGTTGGGACAAACCGAAGTAACAGTAAAGCAATTCAGCAAATTTGTAAAAAAGACCGGATACGTATCCGATGCTGAAAAAGCAGGCGATAAGTTTACCTGGAAAAATCCGGGAATCAAGCAATCGGGAAATCACCCGGTAATTTTTGTCAGCTATTCAGATGTCGAAGCCTATACAGAATGGGCAGGCGTTGAAATCCCTTACGAATCGGAATGGATTTATGCGTGCAAGGCAGGTACTGAGACAAAATTCTACTGGGGTGATGAGTTTGATTATGATTATGTGTGGTGCAGGGAAAACGCTGTTACCGGGACAAAGCCGGTTGCTAAAAAACCTCCCAATCCATATGGACTATATGATATGGTTGGGAATGCCTGGGAATACATCAGGGTCTGCGATAGTATTGTTGCGCTGAGAGGGGGCTCCTGGACCAGATGTAATACGGCAAAAGCCTGGTGGGGACCGATTTATAGTGATGTCATTGCCGGCACTGTAAAACCAACCCTAAGCAAGTGCAAGGAAACTATTTTTCAACCTTATAACAGGGATGATGACAGAGGATTCAGATGCATAAAGAGGGGCACAGTCATCACAGATGGATATAAGTTTAAAAGTAATGATGATGACCGAAAATATGATTTGTGCGAAACTATCACAAATTTTAGGATAAAGCCCTGAAAGTACCGAGTTTGAATGATGCCGATATTGGCAGTTGAATATTTGTTTGACATTGCTGAATTATACTGGAGACCGGATCAGGGGACCTTTTGATTGAAATGACTTCTATAAGCGCTTTTACTGACAATCGTTATGCATAGAATTTATTATGAAAAGAAACAGTAATATCCATCGGATGGCTGAAGGAGTATTTCAGGCCATGAACTCACGTGATTTTACAACCTTTGAACAAATTATCACGGATGAGATAGCGTTTGACTTTCCGGGTGCAGGAAGGGCGGAAGGAAGACGGATGTCACTGCTGCTGCTGAAATCTATACTGAGAAAATACCCGAAACTGCATTTCGATATCTCGGAGATTATCACCCAGGATGACCGTGCCTGCGTGGTCTGGAAGAATGAGGGAGAGGACATAAGAGGCAATCCTTATGCCAACGCAGGGATTACGCTAATGCATTTCTGCGACGGTAAAATTTCCTTCATCAGTGATTATTTCAAGGACACTTCCTTTGCTGGTTCAAAAAGTTAGTTCCAAACCTATCATATGAAAAAGATACTTGCTTTCAACGGGAGCCCCCGTTCCCAGGGAAATACCTCCTACCTGCTACAGCACTTCTTGGACGGCACCGGTCATCATCCAGAGACGCTGGAAGTTATTCATCCTCATGAGCTTAACCTGGAATACTGTCACGGGTGCCTGCGCTGCAATGTGCTCAGGCGCTGTTCCATATCGGGGGATGACTGGGAGCAGATCAGCGGCAGGATCCTTGAAGCCGATGTCCTGGTGTTTGCATCACCCATCTACTTTCACCATCTGCCGGGTCCGCTGAAAATATTGCTTGACCGTTTTCGTTCATTCAACCATGTGCAGATAACTGAATCTGGACTCAAACATACGCCCTGGCATGAATGGAAGAAAGATTTTGTATTGCTGCTCTGTATGGGTTCCCCTGATGATTCAGATGCTGATCCGGTCATCGACCTTTTCAGGTTTGTAACATCCATACTCGGATCAGGAAACCGGCTGCATGTCATTAAAGCCACAAGGCTTGCCGTGGCGAAACAGGTTATAAAAGACAGAGATGAGCTCCGTATACTTTATGAAAAGCTGAAACTGCCAGCGGACCTTGCAGAGAAGGATCATCAGAAGAACAAAAGTGTGCTGGCAGAATGCAAACGGCTTGGGAATCAGCTCTCAGGCACCCATAACCAGGAAGTATGAAGTATTCGCTGACTCAACTTTGCAGATGCTATTCTGGTTAATATGGCAATGGAGCCGACAGGATCGATTTAGGGGAAAATCGTTAATAAAAGTCAGGCTATCAACTGCCGTTCTGCGGATCCAAAAGAGGAGGCTCCCAGAGAGGGGTCAGTATCCCCGGAACAGGAGGTCAACATATCCGGAAAAAACATGAAATATTCCACTTTTGGCAAGACCGGTAAAAAGGTATCCCGTCTGGGGATGGGGGGGATGCGTTTTGAAAGGGAATTCCAGGAAAAAGACTGTGTTTCTCTCATTCGGTATGCCCATGATAAGGGTGTCAATTATTTTGATACGGCCCCGGTCTATAATGAAGACAGAAGCGAATCGATATACGGGAGGGCTTTTTCAGAGATGGACCGTAATACCTTCTATGTGGCTACAAAAGGTGATAATGCTCTCCCTGCCGAAGAGATCACGAAGCATATTGAAAGGTCGCTCAAACGCCTGAATGTTGAACAAATAGATTTTTATTTCCTGTGGTGTGTCATTAATCCATCCCAGTATAAAAAGGCACTGGAACCTGGCCGGTCATTAGAGGCCATTCTGAAAGCTAAAGAAATGGGAATGGTCCGGCATGTCGGGATTTCAACACATATGTACGCTGACGATATAGATGAAATCATCGACAGCCAGCTCTTTGAGTTTATGATGGTTCCATATAATGCATTGAATTTCAATCAACGCAAAGATGCCCTCATGAAGGCTTCAAAATATAATATGGGTACAGTGGTAATGAATCCATTGTATGGCGGCATTATCCCCCAATTCAGGGAGATTATCTCCATTTTTCCGGAGAGACCCGATAGGGTGGTTGAAGATGCACTTTTGTTTTGCCTTGAAGCGCCCGAAATAAATATTGCGCTGGCCGGCATGAATAAAAAGGAAATGGTAGACTTCAATATAGCTGTGGTAGAAAAGTCCGAAAAAATCCCTCCCGAAGCCCAAAAGAAAAAAGAAGCGTTGATTTCAGCCAGCAAATCCGACATGTGCACCTCATGTGGTTATTGCCTGGCCCATTGCCCCGAAAAGATTAATATCAGGTCCTATATGGAGATCTATAACCATTACCAGCTAATCGGGTCTGTCAGGGAAACCAGAGAAAGGTCGGACTGGTACCATCAATTTGGACCCCTATACGGGGATGATAAACGACCTTCAGATTGTACAGAATGTCTTGCCTGTGAACAGGAGTGCACCCAGTTTCTGAACATTACGGACCGATTAAAATGGATAGATGCACATTGCCGGTAATATTAGCACCCGTTGCTTCAGTGTTTGTTTTTGGGGCAGATACCGGACTTTTTCAAGAATGCAGCCTGGGCCTTCCCTGAACTGACCAGCCTCAGTCACTTTCCTCAGGATCGAACCAGCATCGGTTCTATGAAACCTGGTTAATAGTGGAACAACTTATCCCTCTGAATGACATGATGATTTCTCCTGCTGCGGATCTCGACTATGTACAGTCCCTCCCCAAGGTCGCTCAGGGACCTGGTATAGCGTTGCTGCCAGGGTTCAATGATATCGGTAAGGACTATTTTGCCGGACAGGTCATATAGCCTGAGCAACATGGCCTCTTCTGGGATATCCTCGAAATATATATTTACCAGGTCGCTTGCCGGATTGGGATAAAGCAATACCCGTGACCGGGGTTCCGGCACATCAAACGTGGATACCGTAGAATATTCAGGTATGGTGGCTGCCTGGAGGATCTCACCGGTACTTTCATCCTGGAGGTAAACCACAATGCTCAGGCTGTCTTCAACCAATGGGAAGAAGGTTTCTTCACATGTCAGGAGTATGCTTTCGACCTGGTCTTTTGTCCAGGATTGATTGAATAAGGTCCCGGCTGCATCAGGAAGCATTTTACGGGCTACATTGTGGAATTCAGTGGTACCATTTGTTCCTGTATATTCCGGATCAGTAATCCGTTTTTCAAGCACAATAACATACAGGATCCTTTCCCTCTGCACCAGGTCTCTTAACGCTTCAATATCTGCCGATATCTCCAGGTGAGGAACGTAATCGGCCTGAATCGTCAGTTTAAAATCAGGCATTGACAGGGATCTCAGTCTAATGTCCCCGGCCCTGGGGGGGCTGGTATTGAAATCATAGGTCCGCGGATATCCGGGCCATTCCTCGCATCCACCATCCAATATGGCCATGGGCAGGCCTGTGATGCCATAAACGGTTCCGCGGTTGTTGGCAGGGATTGGATTGTCATGGTACATCTTGTCAGCCATGCTCCCGGCTGCATGATACTGTATATCAACAACATCAGCCGGAACTTCTTTCATCAGCTCACGTACCAGGCTGTCAGTTTCATAGCATGCAGTAGTATTGGCATTGGTAAAGTATTCCAGCACTGATAACCTGGTGCGCTGTTTTATGGTGAAATTATCGAAGGCGAACCCATCAGCCAGTGTATCGCCACCCATTGAACTGAAAACGATCCTGAACTTTACTTCCTTATGCCCGGTCACCTCGTCAAGGGTGCGGGCTGCCCTGTACCACCGGTCATCTTCCGAAGATTCCGATTCAGCCGTCCAACCCGTATGCTGGCCACCCGAACCATTCAAAATCTTATCTGAATTATACCAGTTCAATCCACCATCATCAACACCACCCACGTTGGTCCATGTGCCCCCGTTATCCAGGGTATATTGCAAAACAGCACCATCCTGGTTACGCGACAGGGAACGCTTGATATCAAGGGAAACCATCGGGCGGTAGAATCCCTTGAAATTAAAACAGGGTGACCCTACCCAGGAACTTTCTACCCTCCTGGGCTCAGGCAGGTCAGTGTACCAGGACCGGGTCCCGGATGCAGCAGAGCCCGGAAACGCATCCGGGTTCACTTCCCCGTAAGTCCAGCTGTTCTGCAGGGGATCTGATGCCATCGAGGACCAACCGTGTAGTTCTGCCACCTCAAAATCCTCAAAATATGAATCTTCAGACAATATGTAGGTGGGACTCAAGGTGATGGCCCTCTCTGTTGAGTCAGTGCATCCTGTATTGGTGGTAACAATATAGGAAATCCTGAAGGTTCCAAGAGACGGGAAATGATAGGACGGCTGATTTGTATCTGACCTGAAGATCTCTGTGTTCCCCCTGTATATCTGCCACATCCTGGAAGATATGGTATCGGGAAAATCCACTGTTTCCTGTCCCTCAAATACAATGGGATCATCCGTCCGGCAATTGCTGTTCCATGTAAATTCAGCCTCCGGTTTTGTGTGTATGCCGAGGCTCTTCTGGATGAAATCATGGCAGCCATTGTCTGCATTGACATCGAGCTTGATGGTCCATGTGCCAGGCTTGTCATAGTAATGAGATGGATCTTTTAAATCACTGTAATTATCCTCTCCGGTGAAAATATCACCGAAATCCCAGCTCCATAATACATGCTGGCCGGGACCTGTATGGGTTCTGTTTACGAATTGAACCAGCCCGCCTTCGACCGGTATACAACTTTCAAGGGTAGTGAAATCGGCAAGCGGGGCATCGTATACGATTAACTCGGCAGAGTCACTGACGCTGCAATGGTTAGCGGATGTATAAACATACCGTATCAGATTGGTATCCAGGTCAGCCAGGAAGGGGTCAAACCGGTAGCCCAGCATCCCATTCCAGGTAACGCCCGCCCCGGAAAAGACGCCTGTTGCAGCATTGCCGGTGAGGGGAATGGGCGCATCATTCTGGCAGAAATAGATATCCGGTATGGGATCTATCCGGATATCTTCCAGTCTTTCGACGGTCAGCGTTCTCATCAGGGTATATTCATCTCCCAGTGTATCCGTGAAGGTATAACTGACCTGAACATCCATGTCTTCACTCAGATCATATAGTGCCGGCCTGAGGACTGCCCTGTTGCTGTCAAGGTCTGAGAATGCTCCCTCCGGCGGTTCCGGCAGCACTGAGAATGTCCCGATGGTATTTCCGTCATTATGTCCCGTGATATAAAATGCCGAATCATTAAAACAGGCGACCGGTTTTTCAAAGCTGATATAGCCGCCGGCCTCTATCACCTGGACAATTACGGTATCCGCATTGGTACATGTGTTGCTGTCGGTATAAGTATAGATAATTTCATGGGGCGAATTTTCCGTACCTGCCATCTGGGGGATGAATGTCCACGGGGGAAAGGTTATCCCGGGTCCGGTAAACATGCCTCCCGCCGGGGTGCAGTGCAGCTCCACCGGCCCTTCATCAATGTCATATACCTCCAGGAGGTTCAGGATCTCAACATCAGGCAGCGGATGAACAGTGATCATGGCATTCCCGAATCCGGCCGCACTGTTGCCCGTTCCATCAATTACCCGGGGAACGGTATAGTTGGTGGTAAGTTCCGGATAGGTTTCAAATTGATATACCGGATCCCAGATATTGCTTACGGTTAAGGTGGCGGTCCCGTCAAAAATATCAAATTCCCATGGAGCCATGCCCCCGAGGGTAATGGTAACGGTTGCAGATGCTCCGAGACAGATCCCGGTTGAACCACTCACTCCTGCAGATGGCCGGCTGGTCACAATGGATATATTGTTCGGATCAAGCGCGGTAAATGCAAGGCTGGTATTTTCATAGGGCT
>LJUP01000367.1 GCA_001303955.1 Bacteroides sp. SM23_62
CCGCGCGCCAGTCTTTATACCTGAGGTGACATTCTTTCCCTGCTTTCGATAAAACCTCTACGGTTTGCAAATCACCATTTTCCCACTCGTAGGTAAGTTCAAATCCTCCCCTGGCACATACCCCGGCTATCCTTCCCTCCGGAAGGGCATCCGGCAGGGCAGGCAGAAGATCGATGGTGCCAAGATGACTTTGCAGCAGCATTTCAACCATACCGGCCGCTCCTCCGAAATTGCCATCGATCTGGAACAGGTTTCCATCTCCTCCCGGATGGGTATCAAATAGGTTGGGGAAGGAGCCTCCACCCATTCGTTGATTAACAGCCGGGGGCACTGGCCGGAACAGCATACCGATAAGCTTCGAGGCCCGGTTGCCATCAAGGAAACGTGCCCAGAAATTGATCTTCCACGCCAGGCTCCATCCCGTTCCTTCATCCCCCCTCAGAAGCAGGGATTTTTTGGCTGCCTCCATCATCTCCGGTGATGCTGCCCAATTAATATCATTCCCTGGGTGCACACCCCAGAGATGGGAGACATGCCTGTGTTTGTTCTCGGGATCATCGATGTCTTCCATCCATTCCTGCAATTGTCCCAGCCTACCGATCTGGTTCGGAGCTATTTTGGGGATCATTTCCTGCAGCAAGGAGCTAAATTCCTTGTCCGCACCTAATATTTCCGAGGCCTCCACATAGGCTTTAAACAGCGACCTGATGATCTGGTGGTCCATCGTGGGACCAGCAACCAGTCCCCCGTTTTCCGGGGAATTAGACGGCGCACTGATCAGCCATCCTGTTTTCGGGTCAGGGATGAGGTATTGCGAATAAAACAGGGCGGCATCCCGCATGACCGGATAGGCCCTTTCCCTTAAAAAATCTTCATCCTGTGTGAACAGGTAATGTTCCCATAAGTGACTTGAAAGCCACCCGCTTCCACTTACCCAGATACCATGATTCGAATGATTTATGGGTGCTGTCCCCCTCCAGAGATCGGTATTATGATGTAGCACCCAGCCATCACAATCATAATGGTTCCTGGCAGTGATCCTGCCAGATTCCACACATTCATCGATCAGGTTAAACAAAGGATCATGGCAATCGGAAAGGTTCATCACTTCCGCCGGCCAGTAATTCATTTCGGTGTTGATATTCACCGTGTACTTACTGCCCCATGGCGGTTCCCGTTCCTGGTTCCATATCCCCTGCAGGTTCGCGGGGTAGGTGCCCTCCCTGCTGGAACTGATCATCAGGTAGCGGGCAAACTGGACATAGAGGGCAATCAATGCAGGATCGCCGGCCGATTCCTGGTAAGCATGAAGTCTTTTGCCGGTTGGCAGTGTGTCACGCATGTGTTTCCCAAGGTCAATGGAAAACCTATTGAAAAGGGACCTGTAATCCGTGATGTGTTCCTTCTTCAGCTCCTCCCAGGAAATGCCATCCAACCTGGCCAGGCGTTTTTCAAGCTCTCCTTCCGGATCATTGCTTACATCTTTATAATTCTTGAATGAGGTAGCAGCATTCAAGTAAAGTGTTGCTGTGTTCGCCCCAGACACTGACACCTGCTCCCTGCCGGCATCAATCTCACCGTCGGTCTCCAAAACAACCTGAGCTATACCCGTCAATACACCCTTTTCTACAGCTATATTCATACTTATCTTGCCATCTTTTAAATGGAATTCTTTTTCCTGGTGAGGTGAGTCAATATGATAACTAAAATCCAGCGCCTTGTTTCTGTCCGTCGCCAGATGGATGGCGATCACCTGCCTGGGATAGCTGGCAATTACCTCCCGCTCATAAAGGATTCCATCAACCTTATAGGAAGTATAGCAGACTGACTCCGCCAGGTCGAGTGCCCTGCAATATTCTGTATACTCGCCGTGCCCGGGAAAGGATAAATAGAGATCCCCGAAAGGCTGGTAGTTCATCTGGCGAAGCGGGATACTCATGAATTTTTCCATACCCAGTGCATGGGCTTCTGTCTGTTTCCCGTCAAAAACCAGCTGGCGAAGTTCCCCCAGGTATTCATGGGCACCCTGATGGGAATAATCCCGGGGCTGGCCATCCCAGAGGGTCTCTTCGTTGAACTGTATCCGCTCCGTTTCAACCCTGCCAAACACCATGGCACCAAGCCGCCCGTTGCCGACAGGCAGGGCCTCGTTCCAGTTGGCAGCCGGCTGGTCGTACCAGAGTCTGAGATCAGGATGTTCCTTGTGATCGTTACTGCATCCAAAAGCGCAGAGCAGGATCAGTAATAAATAATGGATATGTATTCTCATCTGTTTGGTTATTAAGACATACCATTTAAAGTAAATCAATTGAGATCCTTTCTTCCTGCTCGGATTCGATCCGGATCCAGATGACCAGGTCATACCCTTCTGACCTTGGGACGAATCCATACCTGAAATCAGCACCCGGTTCCATGTCCTTTTTATTAAGGGTCAGCCTGATGTCTTTGCGGTCCCAATTTTTGATCACAAAACAGGGATTATGCAGGGGTGATTTCTGATCAGCCACGATGATGGCTGAGATCCTCCCTCCTGAAGCCTCCATAATATAGGCTTTCTGGGATTTGTCAAACAAAACCTGATTGGCACCGGACAATTCTTTCAGGTCCGGTGGATTGTTCCAGAACCTGGCCATGGGCAACAGGGTCTTTATATCCTGGTTGGTAAACCCATATATGGCCAGACTGTCAGGCTCCCCTCCCCCAAGGGCACTGTGCGTAACCCGGTCGGTCCTCAGGGCATACCTTCCGTCATTTGGCATCTGGCTCACCGGCCAATGGTTCCAGGGTCCTGCAAAACGGGTTTCTGGTGTTGCCCTCTCCATCTCACCCCATGTTCCTATCCTGGTTCCATCAGGGTAGATAACCACTACCTTATATTCTGACTTTAGATTTACCAGCGAGATTGATGCATCTTCCAGTTTATTCTCGGGTATTCCCTCCGACCAGTCCAGGTTAAATATATCTCCAGCCAGGTTTGCCACGGTCAGTGCCTGCAGGTCTATATTGTCTTCCTGGACAGTTCCCGGCTGGGAGAAAAACTGTACATCCTGCCAGCCCGTTCTGCGGTCATGATAATTGACATGCCTCACAGCCATCCCGTCGGGATAGATATAATGGTATTCATCGGTCCAGGTACGGCGGTCCTGGAACTGATACATAATATTCGCCGAAGCGTAACGCCAGTGTACCACAACCCTTGCGGGAGTATTCTCTAGGATCCTGACGTGGGAAAAGCGGTTCTGTTTATCTGCCATGTGTTCGGCACAGCCGTAAAAGGTCATGATCTCCGAGCTCTGATCACTCATCCATTTGTTCTTTTCGGTCACCCATCCGGCACCATAATTCGATCCCCTCCAGTAAACCACTCGGCAGGGCAACTGGTCAAAGCGGACCACGATATCCGGCCATGGACTTGTGCGCCACAGGTTATCCCAGAGATCATGATACCTGAGCTTTGTATAATAAGCTCCGAATGCTTCGGCATTCTCACCATCTACCTCTCCGGGCAGGATCCTGGGTTCAAGGTCCGGATTCAACAGAAGCTGTTCATCCCCGGCAAAAAGCTTATATGCCTCCCTGGCCTGTTCATCTGACAGGGCCACACCATAGATAGTTACCTCATCGATCAGTCCTTCAAGGCCGTAAACCATGGCCTGATTCCCTTCCGGTGTTCGTATCTCCGGGGGGTAGTCCCTCGATACATGCTGGCTTGTTTTTCCCGGCTCCTTGTTCAACCCGATGACAATATCCGTTGGTACCAGGTTTGGGGTATCACCCCCCAGGCTTAACCTGCCTGCTTCCCGCCCGTTGATATAGATCCTTGCCTCATTTCCGGATACCTCGTAAATGGCAGCAATATGGGTCCACCGGTAAAGCCCCATCTCAACATCGGAAACCAATGTATGCTGCCTGTCCATTCCGGCTATTCTGAAAATCAACCGGCCCAGGTCGGAGATCCCCAGGTATACCCCTCCCTCTTTATCTGTAATGTCAATGACCCCTCCCTCTTTCCAGGGATAGGCTCCCAGGGCAACCCAGGCTTCCAGGGTAAATGGTGCAAGCTCAGCAGGAGGCCTGGCGTTTTTGAATGTCACTTTTGAATGATAGCCATCAAAGGCAAGGGCCGTGCCGGACACCCCCTTCTTCCAGAGACTGGTATTCCCTTCAATCGGGCATGGGATCCCGTTTACCTTTTCAATCGCAACATCTCTCTGCTGAACCTGCCTGCTTGCAAGTCCACTGTCAAAATCCCACCGGAGCAAGGGACCCGGACCAGGCATCCGCGGAATGACAGGGTTCCCGGTAACTGCAGGCAAAGCATCATCTGATAAAACCGGTTCTGTAATTGAGATTTGCCGGATCCCTTTTCTTGTCAGAATCAATTCTTCCCTGAACAGGTTGCCGGGATCATTGAATTCATCCAGTTTGCTCCGGCCAGGCCGGATGGTCCAAGTGACTTTCCCATCGGGTTTCACAGCATAATATTCATGCACCACATTGGCAAATTCCGTTTTGCTAAAATCAGGGAAATACCGCAGGTGGACGATTACCTCCTCGGGTGCGTTTTTAATGATCCTGGCATAGCTGTAAATATTATCCCTGTCCGGTCTTGTTTCGTCTCCATCACCTTTTCGTTCAATGATCCGGGGGACCGGCCATTTATCTTTCTGGTAGGATAAAAAGGGTATATAACTGGTTTCGCGGCTGAAAACAAATAATTTCTCATCCGGAAAGCGTATGACAATATCTGCATAGGGACCCGTGATATCATCCCCTTCCCCATAGCAGGTGTAATAAGCCTTGAAATCTCTTTCGCCGGGTATTGTATCTGAGCAGGACTGGATGCAACTGACGAGTAGTGCCAGCATCAATATCCTGCCAAATAACTCAGCCCGACCAGTCATATTTTTAATCCACCGGGAAATCGAAGGATACAATATTCCATAGCATGCAAAATACTCCATAGTACTCTTTTCGAAAGTTAAGTATTTTATGAGGAAAGATAGAATACCATAGCCTTCAGAATTCTAATTGAACTTTAAATGTACCTATTTGAGTTTTTTACAAACCCCGGTGGATCCCTGATTTAATAATTTTGTACTGGATTACAATCTTTAAGCAGTGACCATAAATCGTATCATTTATAGGACAGGCCTTCTGATTCTAACAAGTATTTTATTTTTAACCCCATTGTCCTCCCAGGCTCCCGAAATGGAATGGCATGCTGGATTCGGGACCGACCGGGGAGACCATGTGCACGAAGGTTGGCAAACAAGTGACGGCGGATATATTGGCATTGGGCAAAATGAGGAACGCCATGGAAAGAAATCGAATCTGCTGGTGGTAAAAACGGACTCCAATGCCAACCAGGAATGGATCAAGGAAATAGGCACCAGGAAACGTTGGGATTTCGGGATATGCGTGAGAGAGATTAAGGATGGTTTTATCATCGGTGGTGGTATCCATAATCCCTTTTCTGGTAAACAGGAAAGAGGACTCGCCAAGCTGG
>LJUP01000073.1 GCA_001303955.1 Bacteroides sp. SM23_62
GCCTTCGAACCTCCATTCCATGCATGATACCACCATGCTCACTGCCTGCATGTCGACCGGCTGGACAAGCCATATCAGGGATGTGATCCTCGGCCTGGTCAGGGAGCATGGCCTTGCCTATACAAAACTCGATTTTGCAGTGGTTACCAGTGCATACGTAACCGATCCGGCTATTTCAGGCTGCTATGCTGCAGATCATGAAGGCCACCGTGACCAGCCTGAATCATTCCTGGCAAATTACAGGGGACTGTTTGGTCTGTTTGATGAATTACAGGAAGGGGCCCCGGACCTTTTTATCGATTGCACTTTCGAGACACAGGGCAAATTGCATCTGATTGATTATGCCTTTCTCAAGCACGCCGAAGGCAACTGGCTGGCCAACATGGAAGCCGTCACCCCACATGGTGCCTTACGTGTGCGGCATCTTGCCTGGGAACGCACCCCGGTCATCCCTGCAGCCAGCTGCGTTATCGGGAACCTGAGGCTGGACAGTCCGGACCTGGAGTTCGATTTTCTTTCCCTGGTCGGCACCTTTCCCATCATGCTGGGGGACGTCCGCGAAACACCTGCCGGGAAAAGGGAATGGTTGAGAACCTGGTCGGACTGGCTCAAGGAAATGCAGGTAAAATATGATTACATGTCCTACCGGCAGGATCTCCGGGGTTTTGGCGAACCGGGCGAAGGACGATGGGACGGCTGGCAGCGGATCAATACGGAAACCAGGGCCGGTGGACTGGTTGGGGTTTTTCGGCAGGGATCCCCGGAATCATCCCGGCAGGTGACAGTGGAAGGATTAAGACCCGCTGGCAGGTATGAGGTCAAGGAAGGAGCCGGTGGCCGGGTGCTGTATATCCTGTCCGGGGAGGAATTACAACAGGCTGGCTTCCCGGTCAGCATGAAACGGGCTTACCAGGGAAAAGTCTTCGAAATCGGTATATCGCGGTAATTATCATGGATTATAACCGGGGAACAGGTGATTTGAAAGGCTGGCTGGTTTCGGAACCGGTATTTGATATCCTCCACCAGGGCAAATATGAAGCCATTCTCAGCCAGGGAAATGGTTACATGGGTGTCAGAAGTGCCACCGAGGAAAGCTACGTCGGGCAGGTCCGAAATTGCTTTGTTGCAGGGACTTTCAACAGGTTTGATGAAAATGAAGTCACGGAGCTGCCCAATGCTGCTGATGTGACGGCACTTGATATTTACATCGATAATGAGCTGTTCAGTCTGGAAAAGGGCAGGGTCAGCAATTACCACCGTACCCTGAACCTGAAAACGGGGGAACTGGAACGTACATTCGAATGGACCAATCCGGCGGGCAAGAGCTTCCGGTTTGAATTCAGGCGCATTGTATCATTCAGCGATCTGCACACCATGGCCTCAAAAATCACTATCAAGACCATGGATCGTGAGGCAGCCATAAAGATTGCCTCAGGCATTAACGGACAGTTGACCAATAGTGGAGCCCAGCATTTCCAGGAAGGAGAAAAGAGGATCTTTGGCAACCGATTTGTCCAGATGGTCCAGAAAACCACCCAGTCGGAAATCGATTTTGTACATAACACGGTACATAAAGTAGCTTACCAGCACGGACAGGTGTTAACGAGATTCGCCATGGATCGAAGGAAGGTATTCATGATCTATGAGTTGGGGGCCCGGTCAGGCACAGATATCTCGATCGAAAAAATATCGAACATCTTCACATCCCGTGATAAGACAACCGGCCATTTAAGCCTGGAAGGCATGAAAGAGAAGTCCCTTGAACATCTTCAGCAGCAGGACAACGCCGGATATGAAATACTGATGGAAGAAAGTAAAAAGGCATGGGCAGCCCACTGGGCGAGGATGGCCGTCAGCATAGAAAGTGAAAATCCCTTTGACCAGCTGGCCATCCGTTTTGCCCAGTATCACCTGCTCGTGATGGCACCCAGACATGACAGCCGGTATGGCATCGGGGCCAAAGGTTTATCGGGTGAAGGATACAAAGGCCATTCCTTCTGGGACAGCGAGATTTTTATTCTTCCATTCTTCACCTTCAGCCTGCCTGAAATAGCAAGGAGCCTGCTTGAATACCGTTATCATTCGCTTAAGGGAGCGCGAAAGAAAGCCAAAGACAATGGTTACAAAGGGGCTATGTACCCATGGGAATCAGCCTGGCTGGACGATGGTGAAGTAACACCGGCCTGGGGAGAAGCAGATATTGTGACGGGGAAGGCTCAAAAGATCCTGACCGGCCACATTGAAATACACATCACAGCAGACATTGCCTATGCTGTCTGGCAATATTACATGGTGACAGGTGATGAAGCATTCATGAAGCGATCAGGTTACGAAATATTATTCGATACCGGTATATTCTGGGGAAGCCGCCTTGACCTGAATCCGGATGACGGAACTTACCATATCAATGGTGTGATCGGTCCGGATGAATACAAGGAACATATCAACAATGATGCCTATACCAACCATATGGCACACTGGTGCATCGACAATGCCATCCATTATTACCACCGCCTCAAGGAGCATGACCCCGGCACTTTCTCCAGGCTAAACAAGCAATTACATCTGGATACCGAAATCGAAATTCTAAAAAACAAGCTTGACAGGATTTACCTGCCTGAACCAAACGGGGAAGGGATCATTCCCCAGAATGACACATATTTGCAGAAGCCTTCGATTGATTTGGGCAAATATATGCGTCAGAAACAGGCAGGCACTATATTCAAGGATTACAATATTGACCAGATCAATGAAATACAGGTTACCAAACAGGCATCCGTCGTAATGCTGGTCTATTTGCTGGAACATAAATTCAATCATGAGATCAGGCAGGCAAATTTTCATTACTATGAACCGAAAACCCTTCACGATTCCTCTTTGAGTCTTTCCTCCCATGCCATACTTGCAGCTGATATTGATGACCTTGAAGGGGCCTATGATCTGTTCCGGAAAGCCTCTGAAATAGATCTTGGTCCCAATATGAAATCATCAGACAAGGGCGTTCATGCCGCCTCCCTGGGCGGAATATGGCAGATCATTGTCTGTGGTTTTGGCGGACTCCGGATGGTGGGCGGGAAGCTAAGGATCAACCCGAAATTACCACCACAGGTAAAATCCATACGTTATCCTGTTAACTGGAAAGGAAATCCGCTGGAAGTAATGGTCTCGAAAGGATCTCTTGTCATTGAAAACAAGGGGGAGCGGCCCGTTCATCTAACAGTCAGCAATAAGGAATATACAGTTGAAAAGAAGCTTGCCGTTAAATTTTAACCATATACCCATTTAACCTCTCCATGGCCTGGTCCTGTCCAGACTGCCGTTCAGTACATCGGCAATGATATTGGCATCCTCCACGATCTGCCAGTCGAACATGCCCACGCAGGTGAAGTCAGCACCACTGTTAAAGGCATATTTAAATCCTTCCTGCGGTGAAATGGCCCCCGCCCCAAGGACCTTGTAGGCGATCCATGGTTTTTCAACTCCCTTCATATACTCGACAGTTTGCTGCGGGGTTACAGACCAGATGTTATCGTTGGTGTCCGCCCCGTATTCAGGTTCCACGATCCTTTTCGGATCGGGAACCCAGTTGGGGTCTTCTATCAACCTGGGACCTGCCGTCCAGTAATTGCCACTGTTCAGTGTCTTCATGAAGAAATCGGGCTCCAGTCCCTGTTTTTCACTTTCCATTACCACCCGGATGTCATGTGCCGCCAATCCATGGATCAGTTTATCATGTTTCTTCATATATTCAAGCGATTTCATAATCTGTGAGACCATGTCGCGCCTGATATAATCATCACAGATGCCACCGTGAAGGTAGATCCCGATAGCCCCGTTTGCCACTGCTGCATCAAAGTCTGATTTTAAATCCTCATCCGTTACCTTGCACTGCGCGATCCATTGCATGGTTCCGTTCCTTTTCCGGTACTTTTCCAGGACCCTCAGGGTATTGTTATCCACCCTAACGATCATGGTGTTGATACCAACGGCCTCACAGAGCTTGAATGTTTCCAGCACCTTTTCATCACTGAAATAGCTCTGTACCAGGTGTGAAACGTAGATCAGGTCCCTCGAATGCGCATATCCGCTGATCAGGTTGCCGCCACATATCAGGCGGCTGATCTCATAGCCCTTTATTTTGCCGGTAGGCACCTTCTGCTTCAAATCCTCCAGGGTGGCAAACTGGGCCCTGCCGGTGGCTCCTGATATGGCATCTACCCGGCTTGGTTGGCTGACCAGGGCAGTTTCTTCAAAACTTTCCCACTTTTTCTTTTTCATGGTTACCCAGGCAAATCCCCCGATAAATGGCAGGGCAATCAGGTCTTTTATCAACTCCCGCCGTTCCAGGCTGGCTCCCTCTGAACCTTCCCCGGCTTTATCAGCCTGTGCACGATCCCTGATCCTGGAAAACAACCTGTCGAGGCTCCAGAAAAAACTACGGGGCAGGAAGATAAACAGTATCAGCACACCCATTTCGATCAACTGTTTATTGACGATAAGGTAGTGACCCTCGCCTGTTGTCTCACTGAGGTATCCTATGAAAGGCGGATTGGCGATATAGTAAAGCAGGATCAGGAAAGCCCCTGCACCGCTGGCCAGCCTGGTAAAAATTCCCAGCAGCAAGCAGACACCCACTGCGATCAATCCTATGATATTCAACAGGTCAACCACCTGCAATACTCCGGGATTTTCAGCTATGCTATGAAACACACCGGAAAACAACCATTGGGATTCCATTAAATAACCTGCCGAAGACCATGGAGAAAATAACTTGGCCAGACCTTCATATAAGAAATGCCATCCTATTAAAATGCGTACAAGGGAGAATATAACCTGTACGAGATTTT
This sequence comes from Bacteroides sp. SM23_62, assembly GCA_001303955.1. Lineage (GTDB taxonomy): Bacteria > Bacteroidota > Bacteroidia > Bacteroidales > SM23-62 > SM23-62. The sequence continues at coordinate 4,848 of LJUP01000073.1, forward strand.
GATACCTGTTCAGTGATTGCGTAGCCATGATATTGGTTTTTTATTTGAGCGATACAATGTCAAAATAGTCATTAATTCTCAAACCGGAAAACAGGAAGCATTATGCGACACTATTTCATTGGAAATGCAATCAATGTTTCCCATTTTGTGACATTGGGTTCCGATTCAGGATCGGTATGGTAAAATTCAAATGATTTCCATGCCACCTCCACCTGGTTTGCTTCAATATACTCCATCAATTTGCCGTAGGATACGGATAATTCATCGTAGGGTCCCGAGTGTACCGCCATCAATGCCTCCATCTCAGGGTATGACCTGGATTCAATATCCCCCGAGCTTTCACCCGCTGCCGTGGTAGGGATCCCGGCCAGTAATTCGGTAATTCCGGTTTCCTGGTCATACGATAAATAATGACTGAACGGTGCACCAGCAATCTGCAGTCCCTGGTCATCTATCTCAGACATTATATCGGTTAACATCTGTCCCATTTGCTCTCCGACCTCCTCCATGGTACCCCGGGTTCCCAGCATCAAAGCATTTATGGGACCTATCGTGCCTGTGGTTATCTCTCCCAGGGAGCTTAATACCGGTGGATTTTCTTCCAGGTAAGCCTTCAGGTTGTCCAGTCCCTTTTCAAAACTTTTTTTCATGCTTCCCTTCATCATGTTGAGCATTAACCTTCCCATCGGATATTTACCATCTGCCGTAAATTTCCATGTGATATTGGTTCCACCCTCGCTCTTTTCCAGGTCCCATTCCACCCGGGCGGGTTCCGGGTCATCACCAAAATAGATACTGGAAGCAATGTATTTGCCAAAGCTCACGGAATCCACAACCATCCTGCCGGTACGGATCTTCTTTCCATTCCAGGTATAGGTTGAACCTACATAATCGGGTTGCGATTCCAGCGTATACTCCGCTTCAGGCTCGGTCTCCAGCCAGGGATCCCATACATTCCGGTCAATATAGGATGCCGCATTGTGAAAAACCTGTGCAGGAGAGACCATAATCTCCTTCTGGGAGGTGACCTCAACGGTCGCGGGGAGCAATAGCGGGATGATCAGAACCAGTGCCACAATAAACAGCACAATGTAAAGAAGCCATTTAAGGATTTTCATATCAGAGGTGTTTTAGAAGGTTACTGAGAACCTGCAAAATATGAAATACGGAGATATAAATCAACGGCTTATTTCAATACAACGCATTTCCTGGTCAAAGCACCCCTGCGGGTTTGCATCCTTATAATATAAACGCCGGCCGCATGCCGGGAAGTGTTCCATGTCATTGAATGATATCCCGCCTGCATTTTCCCCTTATGTATCTCAGCAACCTTTACGCCGCTCAGATTGAAAACATCAAGGCTGACATCCGTATTTACCGGCAGATCAAAGCGAACCTGAATTTCCGGATGGTCATGTCCGGGATAATTATGTGACAGGGTAAATGGTACCGGGTGCATGGTCCCCTTGATGGAAGAAGGCTCCTCTTCGGGCCGGTACAAACCAAACTCCGATGTATTTCCCATGGTATCGGTGGCCGTAGCCCTGATGCTGTCAAAGGGGCCCTCTATGTTACCGGTCCACCCAAAATTCCCTTCAGAATCAGACATGACTACAGCCTGCATGATACGCCCTTCATCATAATTATCGGTAAAAATTTCAATAATCGACATTGGCGGGGCCGTTCCAAATATTTCATTTTCATATACATTGGTAATCACTGGGGCGGCCATTCCACCATTTGCACCATTTATCAGGTTGATCCCTTTCGATTCATTCATTGAAATACTGTTCTCGGATATGGTGTTATACATGGCCTTGTCGTTAATGATCCTGATGCCGTCAAGTGAATTGTTGCCAATCACATTCCCTGTGATCATATTTCGTTCCGACTGATGCCCTATATGTATACCGTTAGATTTATTCATGATATCATAGGTCCATTCAGGATCGGTACCGATCATGTTCCCACTGATGAGATTGTCATTGGCTTCCCATATCCCTATGCCATCATCATTTCCTCCTATCCAATTGTCCACCACGGTATTTGAATCACACCGTCGAAGGAAGTTAACGCCGTTCCCGCCTCCACCTACTGCAGACTTATGGGTCCCGTCAAGTCCAATGATATTTCCGGCGACCACACAATGTGTACAGGTATCCCAAAAAGAAATGCCCCCATTTGTATTCCCGCTGATTATGTTCGGAATAGTATCGAGGGGAACAATATTCACATTTTTACACTTATCCGTAACTGCGATGCCAACATAATTACCTGCTTTTTCCCAACCAGAAGGTCCTGTACCAAGGTAGCAACCTGCAATATGGGCATGTGGTACTGCCCACAGATAAATACCGGCATCTGAAAACCGGTTGATGATCAGATGGGTGATCTCGACGGTGCAATTGTAAAAGAGAAGACCCTGTGCGTTTTCCCCGGCAAGCTGGCCGCTTATTTGAATCTCCGGGCCATATGGATTGGTATCCTCACCAATAAATTGCGATTGTGAAGTTCCATCGATCATGATGTGCTTATCACTGATCGATTGAAATTTACTTTGTGGTTTAATGGTCCATACACCCGTGTCTGCATTAAATCCCGGATCAGTTTTGGGTATCTGGAAAGTGATCACAATCATCCCTGTGTCAAGATATGCATCGGATAAAACCTGCCTCAGTGATCCCTCACCTGAATCCAGGGTATTGGTTACTACATAGCCTGTAGGTTCCTCCGCTCCGGACGAAAACATGATGGCAAAGGTAGACAGGTGGGTTACCAATCCACTTATCATATTCCCAATTGTATCAACTTCCAGGGTTATAGAGTCCCAGTGCTCCCCTTCCGTATTATACACGAACAGGTTTAACTGGGATTCATCCAGCTCCTCCGTACCGGTCTCACCAAAGTTCAAAGTAACCTGAATGGTATCTTCATAGTGCACTGTGGTTGAAATATTAAAATATAATGGAACCGTGACTGGAATCATTTCATATCCTTCAAGTGGCGCCGGACCATCTTCAGCAATTAAGAGTTCGGTATTTCCGGCCTGGAGAACCTGCTGGAACAGAACGCTGTGACCATCACCCAGGTCTACCATCACATCCTGACCTGCCGGAGTATTCGAATTATCTGCCGAGATGGTAAAAACGGCATCACTTATATCAAATGGAATGTAATCTGTAGGATCTGCGATCTTTATGGCACAAAAGTCGGAGGGCGTATCCGGTATGGTCCATTCATAGGGAGCCGCCCCCGAATAGGAACTGTCAATGATGGTATAGTTGGCTCCTCCATCTGTAGAATATTCAATCCTTACAGGGCCACTATAGTTAGCCGTATGCCAGAGAATGTTCTGTACGCTGCCAATTTTCCAGTTTTCATACCCGTTAGGCACCTCGACCGTTATCTCCTCCTGGGCATATAAGTGGCCGGGCAAAAAACTGAAAAGAAGAAAAATGAGCAATGCATAAAGCATCCTTTGTGAAAAGATTACAATTTTCATGGTATTCATTTTATTAATAAAGTTGTGCAATTTGCAAACAGAAGTTAATAATAAATTGGAAGAAAGAAAAGGCTGTCCCTCACGAGACAGCCTCAACACTATTACTAAGCACCTAAAATATTACTATGAAAACCTAACCCTAATTATTTACAATCAAACAACTTGTATTTTTCAGACTGTTTTCCGTCCACAAAATATTCATTGATCTTTGCCAGAATTTCTGTCATCTGACTGGGGGAATAAGAGGAACTCCCACCGCCAAGTACAATATTCGCTTCATCAAGGATATCAGCGACATTCATACCATCAAAACCATGACCATCGGCAATGATCAGATTTTTTAACTGCCCCTCAGCCTCTCCAAAATCCTCATCGTAATTGTCAAAACCTATTGATAAGCTTAATGCAACTATATGGCCTACCAGCACATTTTTGATTTCAATGCTGGCCGGATCAGTAAATGATTGGGTCAGTGCTGCGGGTTTCCCCCCTGTTGGCAGTAATCTTTCAATGGCACCGGCAGAGCTCAGTGTGATGGTAAAATTGTCAGGATCACCTATTTCCAGGCCTTTCGGAAAGGCACCATCGAAATTTGCATCCCGGTAAGTCCCCGGATTGTAACCTGCGGCCTTTGCGCCCCATCCACCCGGTGTTTGGGTACGGTAGATGCCCATCTTACAACCATCGCAGGTTTCCTTACAATTTTCTATACAATAATAGGTATAGAAAGGTCCCTGGGTCCAGCCTGGGTTTATACCTTTTGTCCACAAAACCGCATCGCCCAGTTCACCGTTTACACCATGAACCTGAGCCAGAATCTTAAAACAATCATCCAATTCCGCCAAGGGAACACAGTGAGAATAGGAACTGACAGCTGGATCAAATGTCAGGGTAAGAAAATCCCAGAATGCCGGATAAGGATCTGCTGTTAAAGGAATATCATCCAACGCTCCCACAAACAGATATATCTGATCAAATTCCCAATCTCCAACGATAATTTCAAATGTTAGATTCAGGCATTCATCATCATTGGTAACAGTGATCTGGCCGATGCTGGATTCCAGTTCGGTTTTAAAAACGAGTGGAATGATAACCGGCTCCCCGCAGGGATCATCAGGTTTTTCATCGCCAGTTTCATCATTTCCCTGCACAATCTTGGTCCCTTTGGCATCACTTAACCTGTAGAGTTCACCAAGCCGTTCACAGGAAAATAATCCTGCAGCCAGGAACAGGACCACAAGCAGTTTATAACAGTTTGGTCGTTTCATGATCTTAATGTTTAGTTATCAGAATTTTACTTTAGCTCTAAGAATCTAAATTATTGATTTTTAGCCTCTTCAGAAAAAATTTCATCAAAAACGGTCTTTTTTAATAAAATCCAAGCACTGTATTACAATTGTTGCGTCAGATATCTGATAATGAATCTATTATATGGGCAACATAACATCCTCATCAGATGATTACTTTATTTAATTGGAAATCTTCATCAAAAAAAATCATATGTTCATCCAAAAAATGCCTATGATGACATGCCTGCCAGAAAATATGGTCCTAAACGTATAAACAGGTTTAATGGAAAATTTGCAGCTGCCGTATGTAAATACATCTGTAAAAAAGAAAGGGGCCATCATCTCTGACGACCCCTTACCAATGTGGTTTTGATAATAAATTTACGGTGGAGCACTCACTCCGTTGATACGCATTTAAACAACGTATAATCACCTGACAGTTTACCATCCACAAAATATTCATTGATCATCGAGAGTATATCCGTCATCTCGCTGGGTATATACATGGAACTCCCGCCACCGAGTACTTTGTTTGCTTCAGCAAGCACCTCAGCGACAGTCCATCCATCAAAACTACCCCCTTCAATGATCAGATCCCCTAAATTTCCTTCTGCCTCACCGAAATCCGGATCATAAAGGTCAAAACCAACGGACAGGGTCAATGCCACAACATGACCTACCAGCACATTTTTGATTCTGGTCGGATCCACACACGATTCGGTAAGCACTGCCGGTCTTCCTCCTGTTGGCAGCAAGGTTTCAATGGCTGCAGCCGAGGTCAGCAGGATGGTGTTGGGATCACCTACCTCTAATCCAGTTGAAAACACATCACCGAAATTCGCTGCCAGGTAGGCTCCCGGATTGTTTCCGGCTGGTGGGGCTCCCCAGCCACCTGGTGTTTGCGTACGGTAAATGCCTGGCTTGCAACCATTGCAATCCTCGACGCAATACTCGAAGTAATAGGCTGCCAGTTCCCAACCGGGATTTTCTCCCATAGCCCATACCTGTCTTTCCATGTCATCACATACAACCAGGGCTTTGGCCAGAACGACGGGACATTCGGGCAGGTTCGCCAGTGAAAAGCGGTAGGTGAATGAGACGAGGGGTTCATCAAATACGCGCTGGACTGGAAAATACCAAAAGGCCGGATAATTACCCTCTTCTGGCATAGGAATGCCCTCAAAGGTTCCGACATAAAAATAAAGCTGTTTAATTTTCCAGCACTCTGCCGTAATTTCTATTTTGACATAGAGGTATTCCCCATCATTTGCAGCCATCACATGTCCGATGCTGGGATCCCCCATGCCAACCTTGTAAAGCGGCACAAAGAGTGGTTCTCCGCAGAGTTCTGCCGGCATTTCAATACCATTATCGCCTCCACTGACGATAATCATGCCTTCTAGGTTCTCATCCGATCTTAGGTTCTGTCTGAAGTCATCATGCCTGAGTTCACAGGAAAACAAGCCTCCTATCAAGAAGGAGATAAGAAGCAATTTTGAAAATTGGAATTTTTTCATGACTACTTTTTTAGTTATTAAAGTTCTCATTATTAAATGTTTATTAAAATTATCGAATACAGGAATCATTAAAAAATAATTGGTCAAAAACGATTTTTCCGTATATACGGCTGGTTCTTTTGCATTTACTTTTTTATATATATATTTGATATTGAATATGTTGCACAACAATCAGACAAAAATGTTTCATCTAACTATTGCTTCGAATGGAAGTTCTTCATCAAAAAAAAAGAACCGTTCATCCATCCGGGTTGATTTTCACATGCATTTGAATCCCATGCTGGCAGGCTGGTCGACTGATAATATTGACCCTATCACTGCCGGATATACTTGATTCCCAGCAAATATTATTTAGTTATTTAGAATGTTTCTATCATCCTAATCACTACTTTTGCGGTATCGTTATTCTATTGTTAAGAGACCATGAGACTTCACATCCCCAAAGGCTATAAATCCATCCTTAACCTGAAGGAGACGGAAAAAGCCATCAAACTGATCAAGGATTTTTTTGAATTGAACCTTGCCTCCGAACTGAAACTGAGAAGGGTGACCGCGCCGCTGTTTGTGCAGCGTGGGACCGGTATCAATGATGATCTGAATGGCATTGAACGTCCTGTTTCCTTCAAAATAAAGGACATGGATGATGCCGTGGCGGAAGTGGTCCATTCCCTTGCCAAGTGGAAAAGAATGATGCTGGCTGACTACGGGATTGCCAACGGTTATGGCATTTATACTGACATGAACGCACTCAGGCCGGATGAGGAGCTGGATAACATACATTCCATTTATGTGGACCAGTGGGACTGGGAAAAGATACTTTTGCCGGAAGAGCGGAACCTGGCATATCTGAAGGCCATCGTCAGGCAGATATATGCCGTGATCAAGCGAACAGAATTTATCGTCTATGAGAATCATCCGGAGATCATACCTATCCTGCCGGATGATATCCATTTTGTACATGCCGAGGAACTTTTTGAAAGGTTCCCCACCCTGACACCAAGAGAACGGGAAGGCAGGATTGCCAAAGAGTACGGCGCTGTATTCGTGATCGGGATCGGGCACGACCTTCCCTCAGGCATGCCCCATGACGGAAGGGCACCGGATTATGATGACTGGTCAACGGAGACAGGGGACGGATTCAAGGGATTGAATGGTGATATTATCATCTGGAATCCCATCCTTGAAGATACCTTTGAGATATCCTCGATGGGAATCAGGGTCGACCGAACAGCCTTGCTCAGGCAGCTTGAGATCCAGGATAAGAATGAGCGGAAGGAACTTTTGTTCCATAAAAGATTATTAAACGGAGAATTCCCTGAATCAGTCGGTGGCGGCATAGGACAATCCAGGCTTTGCATGTATTTCCTCAGAAAGGCCCATATCGGTGAAGTGCAGGCGAGCCTCTGGCCGGGTGAAATGATCGAGCACTGTCGTAAAACAGGCATTTTCCTGATGTAGTGGATGGATCTCTATGATGTGATCATAGTAGGGGGTGGACCGGCAGGTTTGAAATGCGCTGAAATCCTCGGCAAATCGGATAATAGGGTATTACTTCTCGAAAAAAATGCTGTTTTTGGTGACAAGCTCTGTGCGGGGGGATTGACCCGGAAGGATATGGCGATGCTGAAGGTGCCGGACCATATCATCGAACAAAAGATCTGTGATGCAACCCTTTTCTCACCTCGAAACCGGAGTTTAACCACAACACCGTCCCCTTTATTATTTACGGTAAACAGAAGAGCACTGGGAAAATGGCAACGTGACAGGCTGGAAGGGTCCGGGGTAAGGGTCCATGCCGGTGCCCAGGTGATCCGCATTGATCCTGAAACAGTCACCCTGAAAAACGGGACATCATATGGCTATCGGTACATCGTAGGTGCCGATGGTTTTGCCTCTGTTATTCGCCGGTACCTGAATCTGCCTGTCAAAAAGAGATTGATCGGCATCCAATACACCCTGCCTGCAGGCAATGTGACCCCGATGCTCGGGATCCACCTGAATTCCAGGTTATTCAAATCCTGGTATGCATGGGTCTTTCCACATCGCAACAGCATGGCTGTAGGATGCTGTTGTGATCCCCGGTTCATGAAAGTGTCTGATCTCCGGGAAAATTTCCATGAATGGCTCAACATGCAAGGGATTGATGCCGGAAACGCCCAGCTTGAATCCTGTCCGATCAGTTATGATTACCGCGGGATCAGGTTCGGCAATATTTTCCTGGTGGGAGAGGCAGCAGGCCTGGCATCCGGACTGTCAGGAGAAGGGATTTACCAGGCGCTTGTTTCGGGACAGGAAGTAGCCAGGATGATCATTGATCCGGCATATGAACCTGAAGCCCTTAAGGCTGTGGTAAGGTTCAATACCATTCAGAACAGGTTCATGCGTGTGCTTTACAGGGCAGGTATTTTCAGGGGATTAATGATCGAACTGATCATCTGGCTGATGAACAATAACAGGATAAGGAACAGGGTCAGTTCGGCATTTTCCTGAAAGGACAGGGTATATTTCTGAGGTGTCAGCCGAGGGCCCTGTCCAGGTTGTAGGCGGAGCTGATCAGGGCCAGGTGGGTAAACGCCTGGGGGGTGTTCCCGAGTGCCTCTCCGCTGAGACCGATCTGTTCAGAATACATGCCCGCATGATTGGCGTATCCGAGCATCTGTTCAAACATGAGCCTTGCCTGTTCCAGGCGCAAGGGATCAACCTTTCCGGCCCTGGTAAGCGCCTCCACCAGCCAGAAGGTACAAATGTTAAAGGTCCCCTCATCACCTGTCAAGCCGTCATCCACCTCGTTGACATTATAACGGTATACCAGGCTATTGGTGACAAGTCCGCCTTTATGCGGAGGCCGCAGTATGGCATCCATGGTTTTTGACATCATCGGATCGTAAGGTGACATAAAAAATACCAGGGGCATCATCAGGTTGGAGGCGTCCAGGGTATTGCTCCCATAATACTGCTCAAATGCCTGAAGTTTCTCGTTCCAACCCTTTTCCACCACTTCGAGGAATATTTTGTCCCGCGTCTGTATCCATTCAAACAGTGCTGCCGGAAAAGAACGCTTCTGCGCCAGCCGCACTGCCCTGTCCATGGCAACCCAGGCCATCACCTTCGAATAAACAAAGTGTTGCTGTCCACCCCTGACTTCCCATATCCCGTCATCTGGCTGATCCCAATTTTCACCGATCCAGCGGACATGTTTGTGGATATGTTTCCAGCCGGAAAATGAAACCGGCCTTACATGCTTGTCATAGAGGTATATGGAATCTATCAGTTCACCATAGATATCCAGTTGGAGCTGGTCATAAGCACCGTTGCCAATCCTCACAGGTGAGGAGCCCATATAGCCTTCCAGGTGATCCAGTGTATGTTCCGATAACTCATGCCGCCCGTCAATTCCGTACATGATCTGCAGGGATCCGCTATCATCTTCGGAGGACCTTTCCAGTACCCATCTCATGAAATTGGTTGCTTCCTCGGTGAATCCGATCCTCAGGAATGCATAGATGGTGAAGGCTGCATCCCGGATCCAGGTATACCTGTAATCCCAGTTCCTCTCTCCCCCGATGCCCTCGGGAAGACTGCAGGTAGGTGCCGCCACGATGGCCCCCGTGGGTTCGAAAGTCAACAACTTGAGGATAAGGGCCGACCGGTTCACCATTTCACGCCATCTTCCTTTGTAATTGGATCTGGATAACCACTTCCGCCAGTACTCAATGGTATTCTTGAACCTGGCGTTTGCCTGCTCCGCGGAAAAAGTAATCGTACAACCGTCACCCTTGTCTACCTTATGCAGCACAAAAACATGTGATTCATCCTCCTCCCCGGTCTCAAATTCCGCGAAGGCCCCCCGGGCATTCTTTTCCAGCGGGATGGTGCTGGCCAACCCCAGACTCAGCGCAGAAGAATGAAAGGAGGCACCCTTTCCGGACAGTGATGTTTCATGTTTATCCATGGCATAATTGAATGCGGGATAACATTCAATCCTCATCCGGACCCTGCCATGTATGCCTCTCAAGCGCCTTACGATCCGGTAATCAGACGCATCCACTATGTCATCCCCAACCGGCATGTAATCTGTTATTTCTGCAATCCCCTCAGCATTGTAGAACCGGGTGATCAGCACATTGGTATCCGGCCAGTAATACTGCTTACACCTGCTGGCCGGGTCTACCGGGGCTATCTTGAAATAGCCTCCCTTATGCTCATCCAGGATGGCAGCAAATACGCTCGGGGAGTCAAAATGCGGGAAACAGAACCAGTCTATGGATCCGTTCAGTCCCACCAGGGCCGCCGACCGCATATTGCCAATAATGGCGTAATTCTCAATAGGCTGGTAAGACATCCATCAAAGTTAAAACTCCAGTACGATGATATAATCAATGATGTCTTCCGGAATCTCAGGAAGGCTCAGTAAAATACCTTCAGACTGCCTGGTGAACTCGATTTTCTCACCACTGTCAAATCCATAAGCCTTCTTCACTTTTTGTCCGGCCATGGGTACATACAGTAAAGGATCTTCAGCATCCAGGATATGTACAAAGATCTTGTTTTCCTTCCAGGTGCTTGCACCCCATTTCCTGGCGCCTGCGGGACCGCTCCTCGTGCCGTAAATGGTTTCCCCGTATTGTTTCATCCACTTACCCATTTCCTTCAGGGTTGCCACATTTTCAGGCTGTATCTTCCCGTTTGGCATGGGACCGGTATTCAAAAGCAGGTTTGAGTTGAGTCCCGCTGCCCTGACCAGCATATGGACCAGGTCTTCGGTGGACTTAAAATTGGTATCCTTGATATTGAATCCCCAGGATCCGTTCATTGTTTCACAGGTCTCAAGTGGCAATGCTCCAATACCTGTCTGGTTGAACCCCATGGTATTCTGTCCGGGCAGATCCCGCTCAAACATCTGGAAATCTTCTCCGGGGATGGGCATCTTATGATGGTTGCTACCAATCAGGGTCTGTGGCTGCAGTTTGTGGATCAATGCATAGGTTTCATCCAGCCTCCAGGGAGCATCCCACTGGTCCCACATCCCGTCAAACCATATACCACCGATCTCGCCATAATTGGTCAGCAGTTCGGTCAGCTGTGCATTCATATAATCAATGTATGCGTTCCAGTCCCCCTTCTCCGGGCGTCCCGTATAATTCCCGGTCCGGCCCCTGGGGTAATAATCAGTATGATGCCAGTCCAGTTGTGAATAATAAAAAAACAACCTGATCCCCTGCCTGTCACATTCTTCCTTTAACATGCCTATGATATCTTTCCCGTAAGGTGTCCGGTCAACGATATCATACTCCGATACTTCCGAATCATACATGGCAAAACCATCATGATGCTTTGAGGTAATGGTGATATACTTCATCCCGGCCTCCCTGACCATGGACACCCACTCAGCGGGATCAAAGGCAACCGGGTTGAAGAAATCGGGCAATTTCTCATACTGATCCGCCGGGATCTGTTTGCGATGCATGATCCACTCTGCGATTCCCATATCTCCGCCACCTCCCATTACGCTGTATACCCCCCAGTGAACGAAAAGTCCGAATTTGGCATCCTGGAACCATTCCCTGGCTTCAAGATTGGATGCTGAAGGAACATAATCTGCCTGCGAAAATAGTGGCAATGTGGCCAGTGTATGCAGGATCAGGAAGAGACAAAAAATAATCCGAGATTTCATAGACGTTTTTTATTGTACAATTTATAAAAATTCAAAATGATGTTAAAATACATATTTATCTGTTGAAAGACTTTACAATGAGTTAATTCTGCCATAAATTTGTATTCACAATTTACCGATACCTTGGTTTAAATGTACTGATTAACCTAAATCGAAAAATCATGAGCCTGAAACAGAAGGTCTTCAAGGAGGCGATCAATACTGTTGTTGCTTCAAAGAATCTCAGGAGTATGGCAGTGAAGCAACTCGACAGGATGATCTACAAGAGCAATATCGAGAAAGAAGGGACCCCTGCCCTTCCGAAAGAGAAACTGCAAAAATACCAATACCTTACGGCCATCCTGCATACCGTCAGCAGGAACCTCGACAAGGGATACATTAAACCGAAGGTGACCCGGAAAATGATCAGTGTTTTTACCACCGGTGATAAACTGATCACCTCCCGGGAGGGCAGGCTGAATCCTGTCAAAGAGGCCTATAAGGAAAAGTATGGCATCTATCCACCCCTGTTCGGCGTGATCTCTCCAACAAAATCTTGCAACCTCCAGTGTACAGGATGTTATGCGACCAGTGACAAAACTTCCCGGGCGCAGCTGGAATATGAAGTTACCCGGCGGGTGATCAGGGAAACACATGATCTTTTCCACAGCCGCTTTTGCACCATCAGCGGCGGGGAACCATTCATGTACAGATCGGATGGCAAGACCATTTTTGATATCTTCGAAGAATTCGATGACATGTTCTTCCTGGTTTATACCAACGGTACCCTCATCGATGACAGGGTAGCTGCCCGATTGGCAGAACTGGGTAATGTGACCCCCTGCATATCCGTTGAAGGTTTTGAGAAACATACGGATGAAAGGCGCGGGAAAGGGGTCCATCATAAGATCCTGAATGCCATTACAGCCTTGCAGAAAGAGGGGATCCCCTATGGTGTGTCAATAACGGCTACCAGCCACAACGTCGACGTTCTGCTGGAAGAGGATTTCTATGATTACTATTTCAGGGACCTGGGGATATCCTACCTTTTCCAGTTCCAGATGATGCCTGTGGGCAGGGGAAAAGAGGTGATTGATCTGATGATCACCCCCCAACAGCGTGTCGACCTGTTTCACCTTTGGAAAAAATTGCTGGCTGAGAGAAGATACCCGGTAGCCGATTTCTGGAATTCCGGTGCGTTGACGGATGGCTGCCTGGCCTATGGCAGATGGCATGGATATTTTTACGTTAACTGGCATGGCAATGTGATGCCCTGTGTTTTCGTACCTTTCTATGAGGATAATGTCCATGATCTTTATGAACGTGGTTTAACCCTGGCGGATGCATTACACTCTGATCTCTTTAAGAGGGGGAGGAAATGGCAGGTGGAACATGGATTCTCAAATCCGCATTGCAAGAAGAATGGTTTGATGCCCTGCTCCATCAAGGATCATTTCGATAATTTCAAGGAAAACATACTGACCGGCAATGCCAGGGCGGAGAATCCCAATGCGGAAGAAATGCGCAACGATCCTGTTTATGCCGATATCCTGAGGGAATATGACAGGGAACTGGAGCGTCTGACCCAGCAGATTTTTGATGAAGAATACCTGGCGGATATATTGAAGGAGGCTGCTGTCTAGCATCAGGGCAGTCCACCATCCAGGAAGCCTAGGAATCAACGGACTTCATCTGCCAGAAGGTGCCCTGGTAATAATGCCAGATGGTATCGAGTCCCCTGGGAAGATAAAACTCGATATAATTCGGCTTCACTACTGTCCGGTTATTGAATATTTCCTTCTCGTACAGCTTTTGTATAATACCCCTGGCGTATGCAAATACATAGAGTACCGAGGAACCTTTATAATCATTGACCACGATCAGTTCCTTGTCACCGTCCCCGCCGAAATCATATTCCCAGACCTGGGCTATGGTTATCCTGTCCCCAATGGGAGCCGTAACCTTGCGACCCTTGTAATCTATGCTGACATAACACATTCCCTGGGTGCATTCTGTGGTTACGGATTCTCCGGATGAAAGTGATCCTGTCACGTCGGCTGTCATGGACTTGGATGTAACAACCTCTACTGCATCTCCTT
>LJUP01000368.1 GCA_001303955.1 Bacteroides sp. SM23_62
CACCATGGTGGAGGAAAACCGGAGGTGTCACTCAGACCTCATTTTACAGCGGCCATACTTCTTCCTCAGCTGCAGCCACTTTTTTTGTGGCAAAGGTCTTCTGCGATTACCATCCGGAATGGGGGAATAAGAAGTACCTTGTTTATGCTGCAGCTGCCCTCCCGCCAATATTTATCGGCTATTACAGGATCAAGGCAATGGAGCATTTTCCTACGGATGTAATAACCGGTTTTATCGTCGGGACAACCACCGGGATCCTGGTCCCACATCTCCACAAAAACAAACAGTCCAACCTGGCAATTGTCCCGGTCGCAACAGGCCGTTTCAACGGATTTGCCATGACCCTGAAATTCTGATCCTCAGCATTATAGGACCCCAGGATGGAATTTGAAGGTAAAATTTCTTAACCGGAATATTGACTCAGATTTTTTTTAAGGTCATTTAAGCTATCATCCAAACTGTTGTATGCTGCTGTCTTTTTATAGATTAATTTATTTTGCCCTTGATCAACGATTCAGTTTCCGACCATAAACTTTCACTTATACTCCTGTCATTCCAATATTCTGTGAGCGGTTTTTCCTGCTTTTCCTTGAATACTTTTCCGTTTTTATCCCTTGCTTCATCCGGGGTGATATGGTATAAAATATTGTCAGCTGTCTTCTCCACAGGGGATGAAAATAAGTTTTTAATCCAGCCTGCCAGGGGTACATCCCTCACCAGATCTGACTTAAAAGGCCCGGGATCGATCATTGTTACTGTGATACCAGCACTTTCATTTCTCCGTGAAAGCTCAAGACTTGCAAAAAGAAGACAGAGCTTTGTTTTAAAAAAGGAATTATACATATGGTAATTCTTAGAGAATTGTAGATCATCCATATCCAGACGCAACTTATCTGAAGGCCTGCCATTGTTGATGATATAAGGTGAAGAACCGTTCTTCAGTAATTCAATAAAAGAGTTCATGAGTATAAATGGCGCCAGATAATTAACCTGAAACATCATCTCGAAACCATCTTGAGTAACCGTGCGTTTCTGTTTCATAACCGCGGCGTTGTTGTAAAGTATATCGAGTTTCGAATATTTTACCTTACATTCATCCATGAAGCGTTGAATTGATTTCATTGACGACAGATCACAAATCATTAATTCAACAGTAGAGTTAGGGGATGCTTTTTTTATTTCCAGCACAGCTTTTTCACCTTTTCCTCTGTTTCGACATACCATTACTGTACCGGCACCTTGAGCTGCAAATCGCTTTGCCACGGCAAATCCTAAACCTGAATTTGCTCCTGTGACCAGGCAAGTTTTTCCAGTAAGATTCATACTAACCTCCTTTTTTATTATATATATTATTTTCGACCCAATACACATATTGCAGAAGCGTATTTTAATTTCCTTGCTTCTATGATTGTTATACTGAAGTTGGATTGGGTCATCATCTGCGAAATCTCACTGCCGGAACATAGGTTAAAGACATCCCATAATAGATCCCAAAATCTGGAACCCATCCGTAACACCCCAATCCTTTTAGTCTATTCCAATTTCTGAGAATCATCTGTATACCGGAACAGGGTGCTCGCCAATCCCGGAACTCGTATGTTTTCATTTCAATAAGTCCTCTGAAGAGTTCAGTTATTTGGCTGATTTCCCTGCGAGAATCTGATCATAGAGATCGTCTTCTGTCTCCTGTGGTTCAATTTCATAATCCTTCTTCACCAGGAATATAGCCTCATTCGGACAAGTGGGAACACAAACACCGCAGCCAATGCATTTGGCCAGATCTATGGATGAGACATTTTCTTCCAGCTTCACTGCCTCTGTTGGACATCCGCTCACACATGTTGCACTCCCTTTACAAAGACCCGGATCTATCCTGGCGAAGTAGTTGCTGGCCACTGCATCTGCCGGCCTGGGCATGTATTTAAGATTACTCAGTATCCCACAGCAATCCCCGCAGCAGGCACACATGAATTGCATTTCTTTTGCATTTCCCGGCATCAGGACCAGGCCTTCTTCCTCATTTTTTCTCGAGATCTCAAGCGCTTCTTCCTGGCTGATCTTCCTCCCCCAGCCTTCTTCTGCGTACAGGTCGGCAAGGTCACCAAAAGACATACAAACCTCCCTCCTTTCTGTCTTCTGACAGTGGGTTCCCATTTTGTCTCTCACCTTTCTGCAAATGCATTCCTGTATCGCAATATGTTCGCCTGCTTTTTCGATGAGTGAACGAAGTTCGTCATACGTGCTGACCCGGTGTTCTACTTTAACGCTTTTCTCAACGGGGATGACCCTCATTTTTGGGACTTTCGGGCTGGCCATTTCATAACCGTATTCATGCTGCATATATTGACCGAAATTCATCATAAATTCAGGATTGAGCCTCTTGACCTGTTGTTCGAAAATACCCCACAGAGCAAGTGGTACAACTGCGTACTGTTTCTGGTTATTTCTTTCTCTTCGTGAAATACCGCCCTTTGCCACTATTTCGTCCAGCATAGTGGTTAATTCCTCGGTTGAACTGACGATCGTTTTTGCGATCTCGTAAATCTCGGGAATAGATTTATATTTATAGTCTAGATAGGTAGCCAGCCTGGCTTGTTCAGGAGTGAAAACCAACTTGAGAAGATTGATCTCCACCCCGGATTCGGTTGCTGGATAACCTATAGGCATCTTATCCAGGTGTTCCTGTAGCTGCCTGTATGGATCATTTTCGTTATTCATGTTATATGCTCATGTTTATTTTCAGGTACTTTTATGATGCTGGTGAACGCTCCTAAGAATGGAGAATCCAATGACGATCAGTGCGATTGCCCAGATCCAGCTGGTATTATTGCCGAGTCCGAGAAAGAGGAAGAATAAACCAAAAACGATATCCCAGAGGGAAGGATTCGGATATTCCTTTACCGACAGTCTTATCAATGAGCCTGCCAATCCTACTACCCCCAATCCGATAAAAAACAATCCCCAGCCATCCCACCAGGAATACTCCTGTCCTATATTTAGCATGGGGGCCAATATGAGAAAAGCTGCCCAGACGAAAATCAGGGCCCAACCAACGGTGTCACCTTTGTCACTCGGTCGCCAGTCGATGAATTTGCGGGTTTTTTCTTGTTCCATTGTCTTGATTTTAAATGATTAATATTTTATCCTGAATTAGGATCACATCTTTATTCCTTTTACAGGCTTTTCCGGAATATGCAGGCTAACTGCATATTCAGCCCGTCCGAATGCCGTTATGATAATGAACAGCAATACAAACACACCATAAATGATAATGGATACAATGGGTATGAAAAAGGCAATGATGATAGCCACGATCAGTATCAGAAAGTAGATATACCCCATTCTTTTACCGGCTTTTGATAATGATGTATCAATATCAGATTCAGCAAGTTGTTTGCTTGTGGTATAGGACCAGATGGAAAACCCCATAAAAAATGATCAGTAATTGTACTCCGTATAATATGGTCGGGGTTTTTTCCATCAGGTATTCACCAAGCAGTGATGTGGTAAAAGGAACCAATGCCACAAATAACAGGAAGAGAATATTCAGCCAGGCCAGTCTTGAATCATAATAGGCAATATTGTCAAAGAGGAAATGATTGGTCAGCCAGAATACCCCGAAAATCATAAAACTTAAGGTGTAAGCGATAAATTTGGGCCACATCGCCCCCAATGCCTGTGTCAGCTCCCAGTTTGTGCCATCGTGTATTTCCGGGATGGCCGGCTCCAGGACCAGCAATGCCATAACGATCGCAAAAACGCCATCTGCCAGCGTCTTCTGGCCGGACGTTGATGTCCTGGCTGGAAATCCAGTCCTCCAAGGATCTTTTCTCTTCCACAATTACGCTATCCCTGTTTGCCCTTATTGCTGAAAGCGTCAGGGCGGCTTTCCAGGTATCCAGAGGATCACTGAAACCCTCAATATAATAGTAACTGGTTAAATGCCGTTCTGCTTCCTGAAATGTTTTAAAACAAGCGGCAAAATCATGCTGGGCGTATTTTGTTCTTGCCAGATATATAAAACCATCCTGAAGGGAGGCTCCATCGATACGTCTGGCAATACCCATGTCCAGTCCCTGTCTTATATATCGCTGGGCATCGCTGAGCCTGTTCAATTCCCGGAGATAATTTCCATATTCCAGGTAGATGAAAGCTGCAGCAGTCGGCAATTGCCCATGGGGTTCTGTCGATTCCATTATTTTTTTCAATCCTTCCTCAAATGCTTTACCTGCAGATTTTAACCGTCCCTGTAACATATAGGCCTGCGCTAATCCTTTCTGGTGAAGCAGGATCAGCGTGATACTCCCGACCTCATTAGCAATGTTCATGGATTCCTGGAATTTTTGAACGGCTCGTTCCATTTCCCCTGTTAAAAGATAGGTCCAGGCAAGAGACATGATACATGCCGTATAGTTTTGCATCTGTACATGACTGCCGGAAGGACTGCTTGTGATTTTATCCAGTGTATCCAGGGAACTTTTAATGCAATACCCAAGGTCGCCCCTGTAACGTGCCATTTCGGCCCGGATTACCTCAATCTGCATACGCAGATCGGTATCGAGATCCTCCCCTTCTTCATTTTCCACAATTTGAAGGTATGATTCTGCCTCATCCAATTGAAGGTTAAGTGAATACATCCAGGCATACATGATGTAGAGACTTGGACGTGAACATATCATCTCCTCGGGCAATGCTTTCAGCCGGTCCAGCATAGTAGCAAAATCCTCGCCCCGGTTCATCCGGTCCTGAAAGGTGCGTTCTACCTGTAAACCAGCATTATTCCAATCCTTTGCTGCAATGCTGTGTTCAAGAGCCTCGGGGATGAAATCATGTTCGGCGAACCATTTGCTCGCATTTTTATGTAGTTCAGGAAGCATTTCAGGATGTGTATCCCGTAATTTTTTCCGAAGCAGATCGGAAAACAGATGGTGGTAACGATACCAGGTTTTGTTGCTATCAAGTGTTACGAGAAACAGATTCTCCCGATCTAAAGTGTCAATGATTTCCTGGCAGTTTTCAATGCCCGTGACAGCTTCACATAAATGGCTTGAAAATCTTTCAAGTACTGAGGTTTGTAAAAGAAAGGATTTAACCTTATCAGTTTGTACAGCTATCACCTCTTCCAGCAGATAGTCCATCACATACCTGTTATTGCCTGTAAATGACTTGACAAATCCATCAATATTATCATGTGATTTCAGTGACAGAGCCGCCATCTGTAGCCCGGTAATCCATCCTTCGGTGCGATGATTGAGATTGGTAACATTTTCTGAGGTAAGGTTCAGTCCCATCACCTTATTAAAAAATGCATATGCCTCCTCATCAGAAAAGCTGAGATGCCCAGCACGTATTTCAGTTAAATGGTTTTTGGCCCGGTAACGATGTAAGGGAAGCAGGGGATCTGACCGGGAGGAGATAACCAGGTGCAAATGTCCGGGTTTATGATTGATCAGGAATTCGACAAGATTATGTATCTGCTTCT
>LJUP01000369.1 GCA_001303955.1 Bacteroides sp. SM23_62
GGCATCAGCGGGAATCATTTATCGGATGAGGATTTTTACCTGAATGGGAAAATGATCCTGGATAAAGCCATTCTCACCTTTGAGATACTTGCATGTCATTCACGATACGATATACAGGATATTGAGTATCCGGCACATTTACTGAGTGTCACATCAGGTATCGGGGATGCCTATGTGGTGGTTCCCCACCTGCAGGGAATTATCATCCCCAGCCGGTACGATGCGGGTTTTATGCGTTATGGACAGAATATCTGGAATTTGATCTCAGACCAGGAAAAATGGTGGAATTTTGAGTCCGGAAACCTAAATATGCCCTGGTTTGGTGCTACTATGGGTAATTCATCGGTACTGGTAAGGGTCATTACCTCCTCCGATTGTGCCCTGCACCTTATCGGCAATGCAGTGGTCGGAACGGAAGGATCTACCGTAAGTGCCAGGCAGGGTGAGAATCCCGGGATTCGCATGTCCTCCTTGTCACCGGTTTGGAAATCCAGCAAGGGAAAGCTTTCCTATCCCCGTAAGATGTGCATGGAAATCGTTGATAACGGATATGTTGGAATGTCCCGGAGGTACAAGGAATTTGCCAGGGCCTCGGGACGCTATGTGACGCTTAAGGAAAAGATCAGGAACAACCCGGAGTGTGAAAAGATCATCGGTGCACCGGATATCAAGATCTATTGCTACACGCACCGCCTGGACAGTCCCTATTTCAAAGCCTGGAGCGAGCCTGTACTGAACGGTTATACCAGGGTGAATACCACGTTTCGGCAGGTGGAAGAAATGGCCCGGGACCTATCCCGGATGGGTATGGACAAATGCCTGATCCTGCTGGCAGGCTGGAACCGGATGGGTTATGACCGGGAACACGTAGATATGTGGCCACCTGCTGAGGCAGCCGGTGGTGCCGCCGAATTGTACAGGACATGCCAGACAGTGAAAGCAAAAGGATACCTTTTCGCATTGCATGATAATTATGATGACTTTTACCCGGATGCCCCCAGCTATGATGAGAAGTACATCCTGAGGGACAGGGACGGTTCGCTGCATCTGGGGGGAATCTGGGACGGTGGACTCTGCCATATCACCTGTCCTGCAAAGAGGGGGGAATTGCTAAACCGTAACTTGGAGAAAATACTGGGATCAGTACCCTTAAATGGATACTATTTTGATGTTATTACCAGCACTTCTCATTACGAATGTTATGACAAGCGGCATTCAATTACCCGGAAGGAGGACCTTGAAATGAGACTGGTTCTGTTAAAGAATGTGGCGGGCAGTGGACTTTTGGTAGGTGGTGAACGGGGTGCAGACTGGGCCTTGCCTGTGGTTTCATTCTGTGAGGGTTTGAGCGGGGGCGGTACGGGCTATCACCGTGGCATTGCCTATCAAACAGGACTCACAGTACCCCTGTTCTACCTTGTTTATCGTGAATGTGTGGTGGGTTACTGGCAGCATGGCACACCCCATGGCAGGGAAGACCATGCCAACCATGTATTGCTGGATGCCTTATATGGCCAGCCCTCCAGCTGGTCACTGGAATATGCCCAGTGGAGGGATCTAAAACCAATGATCTCAGCCACCTATGAATTGCTCGGGAGGTTCCATGAGAAAACGGCTCATTTCGAGATGGTTGACCACAGGATCATGACGGCGGACTATATGGTACAGAGGTCTGAACTGGAGGACGGGACCGTTATCTGGGTTAATTTTGGCATCACTACCTTTCAAACACAAACCTTTGAAATGCCTCCTAAAAGTCTGCGGATCGAGAGACCCGGGATGCCCGTTCTATCGGCCATTGTTTCAAGGGATATCATGTATCTGGATAATCAATAAGGAATAAAAGAACCATCATACGATGATATTTAAAAACACATTAACTATCTTATTCAGCTTATTGTTTCTAAATGCTGTGGCTGAATTGAGTCCAACAGACCTGCGCTGTGAGTACCTGGAAGACCCGCTCGCCGTGGACATAAGACAGCCCCGACTCAGCTGGATCAATTTAGCTGAGAAAGGAGCAAGAGGCCACTACCAGGTTGCCTGGCAGATCCGCGTGGCAACCGCAGAGGAAAAATTGCCAGATGCTGATCTGTGGAACAGCGGAAAGGTCGAATCGGATCCATCCACACAGGTCAGGTACACCGGTAAACCACTGATTTCAAGGCAGGACTGCTGGTGGCAGGTAAGGGTTTGGGATCGGGACGGACAGGTTTCTGCCTGGAGTAAACCGGCACGTTGGAGCATGGGATTGCTGGATCCTGGGGACTGGAAAGCAGGGTGGATAGGACCACCGTGGCAGGGTGAAGAAGCCCTGCCTAGGCCATCTGCACCCAAGAGAGACGAACCTCCAGATAAGGAACCTTCACTTATACCCGGTAAAATCCCCCCGCCTGCTCCCATGCTGAGAAAGGAGTTTACGGTTACCGGAGAGATTGCATCGGCACGGGCCTATGTAACGGGTCTCGGTTTTCTTGAGTTTTATGTGAACGGACAAAAGGTAAGTCAGGATGTACTCGTGCCAAACGTGACACTTTACGGGGAGCGCGAGGACCTGGGACCGATCGGGGCCATGATCAGGGATCATTTCCGTGAATACCGTGTGCTGTACCTGGCATATGAGGTCAATGATCTTTTAACCCAGGGTGAGAATGTGATAGGGACCATGCTTGGCAATGGTTTCTATAATCCTGCCAGTTACTGGTGCCAGGGATATGGCTCCCCACGGTTCTTAGGGCAGCTCCACCTGGTCTATACAGATGGAACAGAACAGGTGATTGTAAGTGATGAGAGCTGGACCGCTGCCAAAAGTCCCATCCTGATGGATATGGTTTATGATGGGGAACATTATGATGCACGCCTGGAACAAACCGGCTGGTGTACGCCGGATTTTGACGATTCAGGGTGGGAGAATGCAGTATCCAGGAAAGCACCGGAAGGTAAATTGAAGGCACATATGTCACCTGTTGACAGGGTTATGGAAAAACTCCCCCCACGGACCATTGAGAAATTGGGCGAAGGGAGATACAGGGTGGATTTCGGTGAAGAAATCTCAGGCTGGGTTCGCCTGCAGGATGTAACCGGCGAAGCGGGTCACAGGATTGATATAAAATACCTATGCGAATCCCCTGTCGGGGACAATTCCTATACCCTGAAAGGCCATGGACCGGAATCGTATGCAGCCCGATTCACCTGGTTTGTTTTCCGGGAGGTGGAGATCAGCAACTGGCCGGGGGAGATGAGGCCGGAACAGCTGATGGCAGAGGCGGTATATTCCAATGTTGAAACCACCGGCCATTTTGAGTGTTCAAATCTCCTGTTCAACAGGATCCATAAGATCTGGAACAGAAGTCAGAAGGATAATATGCATGGAGGTATCGCCAGTGATTGTCCGCACCGAGAACGTTCTCCCTATACGGGGGACGGCCAGGTTGCCTGTGTAACGGTCATGCATAATTTCGATTCCAGGGCATTCTATACCAAGTGGATACGGGATATATTCGGTGCCCAGAACCCTGAAAACGGTTATGTGCCAAACGGTGCTCCATGGCAGCCAGGCTGCGGCGGAGGTGTGGCATGGGGGGCAGCCATGGTCATCATGCCATGGGAATTCTATATCCATTATGGTGATGTAGATATGTTGAAGGAGAATTACGAAGGCATGAAGGGATATGTAAAGTATATGCTTACCTGGACAGGCGAAGATGGGATCATGCATTCACAGGCACCCGAAAGAGAAAATCCTAACCGGTGGATGAACCTGGGGGACTGGTGTGCACCAGGGGAACTGCCGCCACCTGAGATGGTGCATACGTTCTACTTGTGGCGCTGCGCAGACCTGACTGCAAAGACCGCCAGGGTGCTGGACAAGGAAACAGAAGCCTCAGCATATGAACAACTGGCAGGGAAAACCAAAAAAGCCTTCCAGCGAAGATTTTATGATCAAGTCAATGGGACCTATGGTCCGGCCGGAGGAAATATTTTTGCATTGAAAATGGGCGTACCGGTGGAACAGTATGAGAGAGTAATCAATTCCCTTAGATCTGACATCCTGAAAAATGATGGACACCTGGATACCGGGATCTTCGGGACCCAGTTCTTTTTTGAAGTACTTTCGGAACATGGACTCCACGAATTGGCATACGGGGCTATGAATAAAATGAGTGAGCCTGGCTATGGCTGGTGGATAGAAAAGGGAGCCACCACCACATGGGAGCGCTGGGATGGCCAGGGATCACGCAATCACCCGATGTTCGGAGGAGGCATTACCTGGCTTTACCGGCACCTGGCGGGCATGAATCCCGATCCCCAAAGCCCCGGGTACCGTCATATTATTTTCAAGCCACAGCCTGCAGCTGAACTTACTTCAGCCTCCTATTCAAACAAGACCCCCTACGGTGAAGCATCCATCGGCTGGAAGAAAAAAGGCAGGAAATTCTCAATGAATATCAGGGTTCCGGCAGGCTGTTCAGCTTCGGTATATGTACCTGCAATAAGTGCAGATAAGGTGAAGGAGAGCAATCAAAAACCCGGACATTGGCCGGAAGTCATCTTCCAGCAGGAGTCGGATGGCTATGCAGTATATCAGGTCGGATCGGGTAATTATGATTTCAGTTCACGGTTCTAAAACATCACATCAGGGCTCTAGTTGTACTGTATTACACAATCCAGACAGTGATTGTCAATGGAAAAGGGTTCCCCATCTCTGCCATGTGCTGAGAGGCATTCCCAGCCTTCGTCAGAGGGCATAATACTGTTCGAGGGGATAGAATATGTTTCAGCAAGGCAGGGCATACGTGAGAAAACCAGCCGTATAAAAATGATCTGGACATATCATGGTCAAGGATCCGGTGCAGGTTATCGCCATTATGATGGGTAATGAGAATATGCTGTGGATTTTCATTACCAGAAATATTTTTCATTGACTTTTACCAGTTCAGGATACTTATCATCGGTATCGCCGGATTGTTCTTTAAGCTTAAGTAAGGTTTGTTTCAACCCTTTTATCAGTGCCTGTTGATCAGGGTCGTGGTAAAGGCTGTTCATTTCAGCAGGGTCATTGGCCAGGCCGAAAAATTCCCAGCAGGGATCAACAGCAGGGTAATTGGTCATTTCCAGGGGCAACCCATAGAAATAGATTAACTTATGTGTTTTTGTCCTGATCCCATAATGGGCCGTAACATCCCGGTGTAGCAGGTGCTGCCAGTAGCGGTAATAAACAGCCCGCCGCCAGCCATCGGGGGTGTTCCCTTCAAGGAGGGGCAGGATGCTTTCCCCTTGCAAATCTTCCGGTACAGCAATTCCTGCCATATCGACAATAATATCGGTTGACCATCCCGCATAGATTACCAGGGAATCCTCACCTTTGACATGGAACTGGGGATCCTGGTACCTGCCTTGTACAGGCAGCACCTTATAGTCATCAAAGCCTTCAGGGGTGCAGCGCAAGTGCCAT
>LJUP01000370.1 GCA_001303955.1 Bacteroides sp. SM23_62
TATTGTACCCGGAGCCGGGATCGAACCGGCATGGGCAAAGCCCACTGGTTTTTGAGACCAGCGCGTCTACCAATTCCGCCATCCGGGCAGGAAGGCATGGGTTTGGGTGTGGGTGTGATAGTGTGGACGGGGGAGGGTGTAGGCGTGTCACACACTGTGGGGTGCGAAGTTAATAGATTTGGGGTTGCAGTGCAAATAATTCGTATGCTGGAGACTGCTTTTTAACATCAGGAATTCGTACTTTCGGCCTTGAGGAAATCGATAATTTTACGGATCTGCAATATCAAAATCACCATTCTATGGACTTATCAAATTATGATGTCAAAGGAGTGCTGGACAGACTCGGTATCAAAGAGATCAATCCAGGAGCAACCACAGGCACCAGGTGGCTGACGACCACCGGATCTGTTACAGGATCTGTTTCACCAATTGATGGCGGCACGATAGCTGAAGTTACCAATGCGAATAAAAATGAATACCAGCAGGTCATTCAAACTGCAGAGGAAGCCTTCCAGGTCTGGAAAACCTGGCCTGCACCGCGCAGGGGAGAGGTGGTCAGGCAAATCGGGCTGGCACTCCGGGATGCCAAGGAGGACCTGGGATTCCTGGTAACCCTGGAAATGGGTAAGATCCTGCAGGAGGGCCTTGGCGAGGTGCAGGAGATGATCGATATCTGTGATTTTGCTGTGGGACAGGCAAGGCAGCTGTATGGATTTACCATGCAATCGGAAAGACCCAGGCACCGGATGTACGATCAGTACCATCCATTGGGAATCGTTGGCGTGGTTTCAGCCTTTAATTTCCCTGTGGCTGTCTGGGCATGGAATGCCATGATAGCCGCGGTGGCCGGTGATACTGTCATATGGAAACCAAGCTCGAAAACTCCGTTAACAGCTATTGCCACGCAAAATATAATCAGTAAGGTATTGAAGGAAAATAATGTCCCGGAAGGCGTCTTTAACCTGGCGGTGGCCAGGTCTTCTGTCATGGGAGACAACTTTGCAGCAGATCCAAGGATCCCGCTTTTCTCAGTTACCGGTTCGACAGCTGTAGGCAAAAGGATCTCGGCCATTTGCGGGAAGCGTCTTGGCAGGACCATCATGGAACTGGGAGGTAACAATGCCATTATCGTTTCCAATCATGCTGACCTTGATATGGCGATCCCGGCGATCGTGTTTGGTGCTGTAGGGACTACCGGACAAAGATGTACCTCGACACGCAGGTTAATCATCCAGGAGGAAGTTTACGATAATGTACGTGACCGGCTGATCAAAGCATATGAACAGGTGGCTCAGAAGATCGGGAACCCGCTGGATGAAAATACACTTGTGGGACCCATGGTTGATCCGGGGGCCACCATCCTTTTTACGGAAGCCATAGGGAAGGTCAAGGACGAAGGAGGCAGGATACTTTTCGGGGGAAAGATGCTGAAAGGAAAAGAATACAATACCGACACCTATGTTGTTCCGGTACTGGCTGAAGCGGAAAACCACTGGGACATCGTTCAGGAAGAAACCTTTGCTCCTTTGCTTTACCTCATTAAATATAAAAGCATCGAGGAAGCAATTGCCCTGAATAACGGGGTACCCCAGGGACTTTCATCTGCGATATTTACCCTCAATATGAGAGAAGCAGAATTATTTCTTTCCGCTGTTGGATCCGATTGCGGGATAGCCAATGTGAATATCGGCACCTCCGGTGCTGAGATAGGCGGTGCATTCGGCGGTGAAAAGGATACTGGAGGAGGTCGTGAATCCGGATCTGATGCCTGGAAGGCTTACATGAGAAGGCAGACAAATACCATTAATTATTCAACGGAATTACCGCTGGCACAGGGCATCAAGTTTGATCTGGATTAGTTTATTTTATACCCGAAAATCCTGCCGGGAGCAACAGAACTTGATACAATAACTGAGCTTGTGATGCTCAAATGGCTTTCGAAAGGACCTTTGGCTTCGCAAGGGTTTTGACGGTTTCCATTATGCCATCCACATCATATCCGCATTCCTTGTAAAGCTCCTGTTGTGTTCCCTGGTCTATGAAACGGTCTGGGACGCCAAGGCGTTTTACCTGAGAAGTATATCCATGATCACACATGAACTCCAGGATGGCGCTGCCAAATCCTCCGCTGATGACCCCGTCTTCTACAGTAATAACCTGTTTAAATTGTTTGAAAACCTTATGAAGCAGGTCCTCATCGAGGGGTTTTACGAATCTCATATCATAATGTGCGACACTGAAATGTTCCTCCTCGAGCAGGTCTATGGCATCCGAAACAAGGTTTCCAATGTGCCCGATGGAAAGAATGGCGATGTCCGAACCTTTACGCATTATCTTTCCTTTGCCAATGGGTATTTCCCTGAAAGGTTTCTTCCAATCGTACTGGACGCCCCTTCCCCTGGGATAACGGATGGAGAATGGCCCGTGGTTTCTATGCTGGGCGGTGAACATCAGGTTGCGCAATTCTTCTTCATTTATGGGAGCCGATACGATCATATTGGGGATGTTACGCATATAGGCCAGGTCAAAGACCCCATGGTGGGTAGCACCATCATCGCCTACCAGTCCGCTGCGATCAAGGCAGAAAATAACCGGCAACTTCTGGATAGCAACATCATGGATCACCTGGTCATAGGACCTCTGCATAAAGGAGGAATAGATATTGCAGAAAGGAACCATACCCTCGATGGCAAGTCCTGCTGAAAATGTCACGGCGTGCTGTTCGGCAATGCCAACGTCATATGTCCTTTCCGGGATCTCTTCCATCATGATCTTGAGGGATGAACCTGTGGGCATGGCCGGGGTAATCCCGATGATCCGTTCATTCTTCCGGGCAAGCTCAAGCAGCGCATGACCGAAAACATCCTGGTAACGGGGTGGCCGTTTGGTCTCCTGTGAAACCAAAAACTGTCCTGTATTTTTATCGAACCTTCCAGGTGAATGAAAAGCGGTCTGGTTCTGTTCTGCCTGTGGAAATCCTTTGCCCTTCTGGGTTTTCACATGGAGTAATTTGGGCCCCTGAATGTGCTTCATATCCTTCAGGATCCCTGTCAGGTGGAGGATATCATGTCCGTCGACCGGCCCAAAATACCTGAAATTCAAGGACTCGAACAAATTGCTCTGCTTCAGGAACATGGATTTTACACCATGTTCGATCTGTTGCGCGTAACGCTGTGCATTCGGTCCCAATTTACTGAGAGCACCCAGTATGTTCCAGATATCATTCCGGAAACGGTTATATGTTTTGGAGGTGGTGATATCGATCAGGTATTCCTTGATGGCTCCCACATTCGGATCTATGGCAATGTTGTTATCGTTCAGTATGACCAGGAGATTGGAATTCTCACTCCCGGCATTGTTCAGGCCCTCGAAGGCCAATCCTCCCGTTAGGGAACCGTCGCCGATCACGGCAACAACCTGCCGGTCTTCATGTTTCAGGTGTTGCGAAGCAAGCGCAATACCCAGTGCAGCAGAGATTGAGGTCGAGGCATGCCCGACACCAAAAGCATCATACCGACTTTCAGTCGGTCTTGGGAAACCGCTGATGCCCTTATACTTACGGTTAGTATGAAAAGTTTTCTTACGGCCTGTAAGGATCTTGTGTCCGTATGCCTGGTGTCCCACATCCCATATGATCCTGTCCTCGGGTGTATTGAAGACATAATGCAGGGCGATGGTAAGTTCAACTACACCAAGACTGGCTCCAAAGTGACCGGGATTGGAAGAAACAATATCGATGATAAACTCCCTGAGTTCCCTGGATAATTGTATGAGATCATCGGGACCAAGTTCTTTCAGGTCAGCAGGTGAATTGATCCTGTCTAGTATGGAAAACTCTTTGTCTGACAAAGCACAATGATTGCAATACAAAGATACATTTAAATAACCAAAAGCTCCTATTTGAACCTCTAAAACCTTGCTGGACATTGAGCCCTTACTTGCAGCCTTTCAATCAATGAGGAGCAGCGGGTTTCTCCTCCTGTGGTTAATAACTTCTCTAAAAGCCCATTTAGTCTGAGGCAATTAATTTTTTATATTGGCAGGTTAAGGTGTATAATGATTGAAATCAATGCGAGAAAAAAAGTTTTTCATAATCACAGGCCTCATTTTATTGTTTTTTGCATCCTCCTGTGTAACTACTAAAAATTACAAGGAAATGGAGGATCAGAAGAACAAATTGAATGGTGAGCGAAATGAACTGTTTGCCGCGAATGAACAATTGACCGTCGATAATGCCGAGATGCAGGCAATGATCGAATCCATGGAATCAGAAATGGAGGAGATAGAGTCCTGGAAAGCAGAAACCCAGGAGGAATACGATAGGCTGAAAGCCAGTTATGATGAACTGGACAGGAGGTACAATGACCTGAAAGAATCCCAGGATGCCCTGTTGAAGGGCCATACGCGTGAAACCAAACGACTGCTGACCGAACTGCAGAAAACACAGGAGGATCTGCTTCTGAAAGAGGACCTGCTCAAGGAGCTCGAAGAAAATGCCACGCAGAAAATGTACGATGTTGAAAGACTCAGGGCCCAGCTCGAAGAACGGAACCAGCGGCTGGTGGAACTGGAGCAGATACTGAATGCCCAGGAGGCCCAGATGAAATCCCTCAGGGATGCCATCTCGGCTGCACTGTACGGCTTTGAAAAAGAAGGCCTGTCTGTTTATATAAAGGATGGTATGGTATATGTTTCGATGGATGAAAAACTGCTGTTCAGCACAGGGAGTATCCAGGTTGACCCCAGGGGAGTACAGGCCCTGAAAACACTTGCAGGGGTCCTGGAAAAAAACCCGGATATCAAGATCACTGTCGAGGGACATACAGACGATGTACCTGTAAGGACGAATGCCTCCTTTGCAGACAACTGGGATCTGAGTGTGAAAAGGGCAACCTCCATTGTCAGGATACTGCTGGATAATTCATCCATTGATCCTACCAGGCTGGTGGCGTCCGGGCGGGGAGAATTTTTACCGGTTGATCCTGCAGGTACTTCTGAAGCAAGGCAAAAGAACAGGCGGACGGAGATCATCCTTACACCCCGGCTGGATGAACTTTACCGGCTCCTTGAATAAGGGGAACCAATTAACAATGTTTGCAGATGTCCTCAATCAGGTCAGCTATCTGTCCATCCGCAAGATCCTGAACTTTTCGCTGATCCAATTATCTTATCTGCTATCAATCTTATTTAACAGACCCCTGGTATGGGGGAAACCATTTTTTATCAGCCTGGAACCAGCGTCTGTCTGCAACCTTGCATGTCCGCAGTGTCCAGCGGGTGTTGGTGATGTTAAGCGAGAAAAAATTTTCCTGGATGTTAATGCCTACAAAGCCATTGTGGATGAAATTAGCGGTACAACAATTATCCTTAGTCTTTATCATCAGGGAGAACCGCTTATGCACAAGTCATTCGCGGACATGGTAAAATATGCTTCAGAACGTAAGA
>LJUP01000371.1 GCA_001303955.1 Bacteroides sp. SM23_62
GTTTCGGATACAGCCTGCCAGCCAGCGTCGTGGACAGGATGAAACTCCGGTCACTGCGGATCTATGCCACGGGTACCAACCTGTTTACCTGGACAGATTACAAAGGATGGGATCCTAGGTGAATATGCTGGATGGTGCAGGGATCAGCCAGACTACGGATAATATTTACCAGGGCCAGGACTTCTATACGGCGCCACAGGCCCGTACGATCACTGTGGGAATCAGGGTAGGTATTTGATGCAAACAGCCAGTAACACTTTAAACCAGAAAAAGATGAAAAAAATATCTGTAAAATACATAACAGTGGTACTGCTGACAGGATTCATGCTGACATCCTGTGACAAGTACCTGGACATTGAACCCCGTCAGGAGATCAATGCAGAGACGGCCATCAACAATGCAGAAGATGTTCAGCTGTTGCTGATCAGCGCGTACGAGGGGATCAAAGGGACCTATGGAACCTCCGAAGGAGGGGAACTGTACGGCGGTTCGTTTAATTTTGCCTCGGAGATGATCGCAGGCACGGATGATGTGATCTGGAGAGGAACCTTTGAGGAACAGCGTGAATTCTATGCAAAGGCCATTATGACAGGCAACCTGATGGTACGGGATACCTGGATCCGTGGATATGAAGTGATCAATATTGTGAACATCGTACTATCCAAGCTGGACGTGGTCGAGGATGCTGATGAAAAGGCAAGGCTGGAAGGGGAAGCGAAGGCCATCCGTGGCATGCTGTATTTTGAGTTTGCGAGGCTCTGGGGACTCCCTTACGAAGCCGGACAGGCCAATGACCAGCTGGCCGTACCGCTGATCATCACGCCCACCATTGAAGCTTCCGATGTTACCACGCCTGAAAGGGCCACGGTAGAGCAAATATATGCACAGGCTATCACAGATCTCAGTGATGCTGAAAACCTGCTGGATGGATTGGGAAAAAATGAAGGATACATATCAACCTATGCAGCTTCAGCAATATTGTCAAGAATATACTTGCAGCAGGGCAGGTATGAAGAAGCTGCCCAGAAGGCGGACAGGGTCATCCAGTCAGGTCTTTATGAGCTGGAGTCAGACCCGCTGACGGCTTTTAACAACAAATCATTCGTCAGTGAAGATGTATTTGCGATCAGGCAGAACGAAACCAGCAATTACGGCGAGAACAACAGCGGCCTGGCCACCCATTACGCTTCACTGGCGGGCCAGGGCCGTGGTGACATCGATATCACCCAGGTATTCCTTGAAAACTTCGGTCCGAATGACCGCCGGGGAGGATTGATGACGGAAACCGTACCGGGTGTGACCCAGATCGACAATGTGACCGAGATGTATTACATCGGGATAAGCGACCTGGGGAGCGGAGGAATTACCACCGCCAAGTACGGGGACAGCCGCCGTAATTTCCCGGTCATCCGGCTGGCAGAAATGTATGTGACCCGGGCCGAAGGCAATTTCGAGGCAGGAACAGCACACGGGGCTGATCCCATGGAGGATATCAATACCCTCCGGACAAGGGCCGGTGCCAATGCCCTGCCAAGCGTCGACAGGGATATCATCCGGATGGAAAGATATCTGGAGTTATGCTGGGAAGGATTCAGGCTTCATGACCTGAAGCGGTGGAAGGAGAATATCGGTGAATATCCCTATAATGCAGGCAACCTGATTCTTCCGATACCTGAACGGGAGATGGAAGCGAATGACAAGCTTGTTCAGAATCCATATTACACAGGAGGCTAGAGATCCATTGCCGGATGTTTCCTTGTGTAGGGGGTTGTCGCAGGACAGCCCCTTTTTCATATGATTCATGTTTTACAACTCATCAGTTTAAACAACCATTTTGATCCGGGATATTAACTTTAAATTCCGGAAGGAAATTCTGGACCAGATGCAACATATACTCATCCTTGGAGCGGGACGCTCCTCTTCAACCCTGATTAAGTACCTGCTGGATCATTCGCAGGAAAACAGCTGGCATATTACCCTTGGTGATATCAATGAAGAACTGGCCATGCAGAAGATCGGCACTCATCCCAATGGCAGGGGGATCAAATTTGATGTAATGGATCAGGGCTTGCGGGGACAATTAATCGATGCTGCTGATATCGTTATCTCCATGCTTCCTGCCAGGATGCATTCACTGGTGGCAAAAAACTGTGTGAAAAGCCGGAAACCACTCCTGACGGCCTCCTATGTATCGGAGGAGATCAGGGAACTTGATGCAGAGGCCAGGAAAAAGGGGGTATTACTGCTGAATGAAATGGGTGTGGATCCCGGGATAGACCATATGTCGGCCATGCGGATCATACACAGGATTAGAAAGGCAGGTGGTAAGATTGATGTTTTCGAATCCAATACCGGGGGACTCGTCGCTCCGACCTACGATAATAATCCGTGGCGCTATAAATTCACATGGAATCCCAGGAATGTCGTCCTGGCCGGACAGGCAGGGGCCAGGTTCCTGCATAACGGGAATTTCAAATATATTCCATACCATAAGCTTTTTCAGCGGTATGAAATCATCAGGATCCTTGACCTGGGTAAATTTGAAGCCTACCCCAACCGTGATTCCCTGACCTACCAGGAGGATTACCAATTGCATGATCTGTCTACCATGTTTCGCGGGACCATCCGCAGGGTCGGGTTCTGTGATGCATGGAATGCCCTCGTACAGCTTGGCGCCACGGATGATTCATACCAGGTCGAATTCCCCGGGGAAATGACCTACAGGGATTTCACCAACAGCTTCCTGGCATACAATATCGTGGATCCGGTTGAAACAAAGCTGGCCAGGTACCTGGAGATCGATCCGAATGGGGAGATCATGCAGAAGCTGGCATGGCTCGGACTGTTTGAACGAAGAAAAGCAGGGATACAGGACCAGACCCCTGCAAGGATACTGCAGAACCTGCTTGAGGAGAAACTTACCCTGGAACCCGGTGACAGGGATATGATCGTCATGCAGCACAAGTTCGAATACATCCTGGATGGCAGGAAAAAGCGGATCGTTTCTTCCATGGCCTTCATCGGGGATGATACCGTCGATACCGCCATGTCCATGACCGTCGGTCTGCCACTGGCCATCGCCACAAAACTGATATTACTGGGGAAGATAAAAATGACAGGGGTGCATATTCCCATACATGAGGAGATTTACCAGCCTGTGCTGGATGAGCTGGAAAGCTACGGTATTCGTTTCATAGAAGAATAAACCGCTTCTGCCAGATCACCGTCCGATTAGAATGCAAGATAGAAGTCCCGCGTCAGCTCCCTGTATGCATCAGTGTAAACATGCCTTGTATCCCGCTCGATAGCCATCTCAGATGCCTGAACCCTCTCCACAGGGCTCCTTCTGAACTCCAGCAGGTGTCTCTTGACCGGCAAATGGATGGTGGGCCTGACCCGGCATATCCTGCTGAGGTGCAGTCCCATTTCCAAGCATGATTTTTGCAGCTTCTGGCTTTCTTCAACAGGCAGGATCACACAAAACTTCCCATCCGCCGCAAGCAGTCTTCCCACACCTGATACCAGTTCTCCCAGGCCAAGCAGGGAATCATGCCGGCTGATTTCTTTTTGCTGGCTGTCCGGTTTCCTTGAATCAATGAAAAATGGCGGGTTGGAGACGATCAGATCAAACATTTGGGGTCCGGCCGCAGCGTAATCCTGGAATGACTGGCTGATCACCCTGATCCTTTGACCCCATGGCGAGTTCCGGACATTTTCCATGGCCTGCTCACAGGATGCCTTATCGATTTCAAGGGCCACGATCCGGATGCCTGCCTCCAGGATACCGTTGGCGGTACGCTGCGCCAGCATCAGGGCAATGAGTCCGGTACCGGTACCTATGTCCAGGATAGACCCGGCATTTTCCAGCGAGGCCCAGGCCCCCAGCAATACACCATCGGTCCCCACCTTAAATGCCGATCTGTCCTGTTTTACCAGGAACTGCTTGAACTGAAAATAATCGTTAGACATCAGTAATTCTCAAATATCCCCAGTCCAAATAATGCGAAATCATATTTAACCGGATCCGATGGGTCGAATGCTCTCAGCACCCCGGTAAGCTCTTCCACCGCTTTCCAGTCATTCTGATTTCTTTTCAATAATCCCAGCTTTCTGGCTACATTGCCCGTGTGTATGTCAAGCGGGATGTAAAGGTCAGCTGGACTGATCTTTTCCCATATCCCAAAATCCACTCCATTTGCGTCTTGTCTGATCATCCATCTCAGGAACATATTCAATCTTTTTGCAGCGGAGCCGGTAAGAGGATCTGCCAGGTGTTTTTCTGTGCGCGGGGAGTGTTTGATGCCGAGAAAGATATCCCTGAATCCCAGGATGGCATGCATGACGCTCCTTTTTCCACTATATCCTTCCAGGAAAACCCGGTACAGGCCACCTTTGTTTTTGTATATCTCATGCAGTGATTGAATGAAAAACCGGCAATCCTGTTCGTTGAAGGTGCGGTGCCTGAATCCACTGAAAACATTCAGGTCATCACTCGTCAGATTCATTAAAAATGCATAAGGATCATGGTCCATTCTTGACATCAGATCAAGGGCATTCCTGATGATGGTATCCCTTCTGCCCCAGGCAATTGTGGCTGTCAGGAAAGCAGCTATTTCGATGTTTTCCCGCCTGTCGAATTGATGCGGTACCTGGATTGGATCGGCCCGGATGAACTCGGTTCGGTTATACATCCTCACCTTTTCCTCGAGTAACTGCCGCACGGTATCCAGTAGTTCAGTGTCCATTTTCTTTTTCTGCCGGGACTTTTCAGGATTTCTTCAGCCGGATCCATTAAAATCCAGGGAATTACCAGTGAGTCAGCTGATGATCTGCCCGTCTTTCAGGCGGATCTTGCGGTCAGACATGCCGGCCAGTTCCATGTCATGGGTCACGATGACAAAGGTCTGTTTGAATTTTTCCCGGAGGACAAAGAACATCTCATGCAATTCCTTTTTATTCTGGCTGTCAAGGTTACCGGAAGGTTCATCTGCCAGGATCACAGCCGGATCATTGATAAGCGCCCTGGCTACTGCCACGCGTTGCTGTTCCCCGCCCGATAGTTCAGCTGGTTTATGTTCCAGCCTGTCCTGCAGGTTCAAAAAAGTCAGCAGTTCCCTTGCCCTGGATTCCACTTCCCTCCGCCCCCGCCTGGCAATAAATCCGGGTATGCAGACATTCTCCAGGGCATTGAATTCAGGCAGCAGATGATGGAACTGGAAGACAAAACCTATTTTCAGGTTCCTGAACTTTGCCAGCTGTTTTTCGCGAAATGAATCAATGTCCTCATTATCAATCCAGACCTTGCCCCTGTCTTTTTGCAGGAGGGTCCCGATGATCTGTAACAGTGTCGTCTTCCCTGCCCCGCTGGCGCCAACAATCGAGATGATCTCCCCGCTGCCGATCTCCATGTCAATTCCTTCTGATGAATCATTGAAGAACAAGGTACAAATATATCAAATAGATGGAAAGCATGGACAATCCTTTCCACCGGGTGATCATTGATTTCGGCGGGATCAACAGCATGCCCAGGAGGATCAATGCAACCCCGAATAACCAGTAAATATCGAAGGAAAGGATCATGGGATTTACCTTGAGGGGTTTGACCATACTGGTAATGCCGAGGACAAAACCCAGGTTGAAGATATTGGAACCAATGATATTGCCTATGGAAATATCCGTTTGTTTCCTGAAAGCCGCGATTGCTGAGGTGGTAAGCTCCGGGATACTGGTGCCAACAGCGATCAGTGAAATGGATATGATCCTTTGGCTCACGCCTATTTTCATGGCGAGGATGACAGCATTGTCCACCAGCAGGTCTGCCCCCAGGGCAAGTCCACCCGAGGATATGACAACCAGCAGGATGGCGGGATTCATCTTAAGGCTTTTTTCATCACCCGCATCCCACTGGGGATGGCTGTACCGGTAGCGGTAAACAGAAAAAACAATATAGCCGATCAGAAAGCCGAAGATCAAAACTCCTTCATACAGGGAGAATCTGAGATCAATCAAAAAGACAAACACCAGCAGGCTGAACAGAAACATGGCGGACCAGTTCACCCACAGGGTTCTCGGTTTCACGGGGATGGGCAGGATCATGGTTGCGACTGCCAGTACCAGCAGGATGTTTGAAATATTTGACCCGATCACATTATATACGGCAAGATCCGTATGTCCCTTGACGGCTCCCGTGAGGCTCACCAGCAATTCGGGAGCAGAAGTGCCAATGGCTACTACCGTAAGTCCGATGACAAAAGGGGAAAGCCGAAAATGCCGTGCGATGGAGACACTGCTTCTGATGAGGATCCTGCCGCTGAATACCAACAGGGCAAAACCAATCAACAGGAGAAGGTATACCATCGGATCTTTTGGTCGGGTGTGAGGATTATAAAAGGGATCAATGGATGCTTAATCGAGGTCATCCTTGAACTTATTGAAATCATTCTTCAGGTCCTCAGCACTGTCCTTGATATCCTTGCCGATATCCTCCAGTCCACTTTTAATGTCAGGCGCGTTCTGATTCAGTTCACGCTTGATATCATCCGCGGCTTTTCTGAATTCACGCATTCCCTTACCGAGGCCCCTGGCCATCTCCGGTATCTTCTTGGAGCCGAAGAGAATGAGCACAGCCAGTGCAAGAATGACAATCTCCTGACCGCTTATGAATAATACAACCTGCAACATGATCTCCAAATATCTACAACAAATATACAGTAATTGCGATAATCATTCGTTTTTTCTGTTAAAGGATATTGATTCGTCGTTCATTATCTTCTTTTGCCTTTCAGCACCCCTGTGGTCTGCGACTTCATAATGGAGTCATAGACCACGGGAGTGGCAATGAACAGGGATGAATAGGTACCGACCACCACACCGATAAGCAGGGCAAAAGTAAATCCGCGGATCACTTCACCGCCGAACAGGAAGATCATCAACAATACAAAGAAGGTACTCAAAGAAGTACTGAAGGTACGGCTAAGCGTGCTGTTGAGTGCCATGTTCATGATCTCGGTTCTATCCCGTTTCCGGTAAAGTCCGAGATACTCCCTGATCCGGTCAAATACCACCACGGTATCGTTGATGGAATAGCCCACTACAGTCAGGATGGCCGCAATAAAGGCCTGGTCTATCTCCAGCGAAAAGGGCATGATCCCGTAAAACAGGGAGAAGATCCCCAGGATGATCAGTACATCATGCACCAGGGCCGCAACGGCTCCCAGGCCGTACTGCCAGTTCCGGAACCGGATCAAAATGTAAATAAATATCACAACCAGGGCGAACAGGACGGCCCAGACTGCCTGGACCTTGATATCATCAGCTATTGTGGGACCGACCTTCTGGGAGCTCTGCCTGTAATCGTTCATAAAGGTTTCAAAATCCACATCATCCCCCAGGAGTGGTTGCAGTCCGGTATACAACAGCTGTTCAACTTCTTCATCAACTTCTACGGCATCTTCATCAATCTTATACTTGGTGGAGATCCTCACCTGGTTATCCGACCCGAAGGTGATCACCTGCGGCGGTTCTCCAAACACAGCCTCCAGGCTGTTTTGAACATCCATGGTGTTGACTGATTCCTCGAACTTGACTACATAGGTGCGTCCGCCTGTGAAATCAATCCCCTGGTTCAGTCCCCTGGTAAACAGCGAAACAACACCTGCCAAAACAATGATCCCAGAAATCACATAGAATATCTTCCTGTTCCCAAGGAACTGGATATTGGTGTTCCTGAAGGCATTTTCAGTCATCTTGGTGGCAAAGGTAAGCTTCCGGTTCTTCGTAAGCATTCTTTCATATACCAGCCTGGTAATGAAAATGGCCGAAAACAGTGAGGTCGAGATCCCGATCACCAGGGTCGTGGCAAAACCTTTAATGGGGCCGGTCCCGAAGACCAGAAGGATGATCCCGGTAAGCAGTGTCGTGACATTCGCATCAATAATGGCCGACCGTGCATTTTTATACCCGTCCGCGACGGCCAGCTTAATGCCTTTTCCGGCAATGATTTCTTCACGGATCCGGTCATAGATAAGCACGTTTGCATCCACCGACATACCGATGGTAAGAACGATCCCCGCAATTCCGGGCAGGGTCAAAACCGCACCCAGGGAAGCCAGTACACCGATCAAAAAGAACATGTTTGACAACAGGGCAAAGTCCGCAACCAGTCCGGCCCTCCGGCTGTAATAGAATACCATGTAAAGCATCACTACCAGGAAGGCAAGCAGGAAGGAATTCAATCCTGAACTGATGGCTGCCCGTCCCAGAGATGGCCCGACAATGGCCTCCTGGATAATATGTGCAGGTGCAGGCAATTTACCGGATTTCAGCACATTGGAAAGATCTTCG
>LJUP01000372.1 GCA_001303955.1 Bacteroides sp. SM23_62
GACCTCTCCTATGCCTATTCGGATAATGACCTGGCCCATCAAGAGAGTGAAGAACACTACCCGGATGATGCCAGGGGACTTCGTCAGCTGGCTTATATTAAGGCGCCAAACATGAGTATTTATGACTATGATGCCAAGGGCAATATGTCGAATAATTATTTTTCACCCGGTGAGAATTTCCAGGGCTGGGGGAACCGCTGGTACAATCCCCTGGCCATGGCAAACGAGTCAACCTGGAACCGGAAGCAGCATCGCCTGCGG
Organism: Bacteroides sp. SM23_62; assembly: GCA_001303955.1. Taxonomy (GTDB): domain Bacteria; phylum Bacteroidota; class Bacteroidia; order Bacteroidales; family SM23-62; genus SM23-62. The sequence continues at coordinate 262 of LJUP01000372.1, forward strand.
ACGAAATTACAGCTCCGGTATAATATCCTGGATGATCTTGTCTTTCAGAGCTTTGTGGCATATGATATAGACAACCAGCTGGAGAACCGGTTCCTGCCGCAAAATGTAACCGGACTGCACTGGACATCCACATGGGTCAATCTTGCTTCCGGCATGGATCTCCAGAGTTCCGTCCTGGAGGCCCAGGCACAGCTGGTCCACACTTTCCTGCGGGGCAGCAAGCATAAATTGACCTCGATGATCGCCTTTACCCTGTCAGACAAGAAGAACCGTTGGTATTACGGCAGTACATCCAACCTGCCCTCCTCCTTCCTTATCAATTATGCCCAGCCCGCACCCATCTGGTGGATCGGTGACGGGTACAGCCAGAACCGCATGGTGGCGTTTCTGGGCTTTGCACATTATAGCCTCCTGGACAGGTACCTGGTCCAGTTCAATATCCGCAGGGAGGGCTCTTCCAGGTTTGGCTATGACTCCAGGTGGGGAACCTTCCCCTCCATATCAGTTGCCTGGCGGGTCTCTGCCGAACGCTTCATGAGCAAACTGGAATTCATCAATGACTTTAAACTGAGGTACAGTTACGGTATGAACGGGAACCAGCCCAGCGGAAGCTATGGTTATTTCAATCTCTACAGCACCGGTCAGGAATATATCGATATGCCGGTGGTTATCCCGACCAACCTGCAGCTGGATAATTTCCGCTGGGAAAAGAACTCCCAGGTCAATTACGGGCTTGATCTGTTCGCCTTCAGTAATTACCTGGAAGTCCACTTCGATGTGTACAGCCAGAAAAGCAATGACCTGATCTGGGACGATCTTAAACTTCCGTCTACATCAGGTTTCCCAGAGATAACCAGGAACTGGGGATCGATGGATAACAGGGGCTGGGAGCTGATGTTCGTGACGGATATACTCAGAAGGGAAAAACTGACGCTGGATGTCAATTTCAACATTGCCCATAATGAGAACAAGATCACCGAGATCCCTGAGAATTTCGATTTCGAGTACGAATCAGAGGCAAATAACGGGCTGTATGCCCGCAGGGCCCAGACGGGGCACCCCATAGGCTCCTTCTATGGGTTCAAATACCTGGGGGTATATCCCACCGACGCCGATGCCGTAGCACGTGACGCGGACGGCAACATCATTTATGATATGGCAGGGAACCCCCTCTATATGAGGTACGGAAATGCAGACGGATACCGGTTCAGGGGAGGAGATGCGATTTACCAGGATATCAATTACGACGGTTTGATCAATGAGCTTGATATCGTCAAGCTGGGTGATTCCAATCCAAGATTCCTGGGCGGTTTCGGATCCAAAGTTACCTGGGGCAACTTCATTGCCACACTGTTTTTCCATTACCGGCTGGGACAGGATGTTGTGAACAAGACCAAGATGGACAATGAGAACATGTATCACCGGTATAACCAGAGCGTGTCGGTACTGAACCGCTGGAGAAGGCAGGGGGATATTACCAATATTCCCAGGGCACTCTATAACACGGGGTACAACTGGCTGGGATCTGACCGCTTCGTGGAAGATGCCTCCTTTGTCAGGTTCAAGAGTGCCAGCCTCAGCTACAGTTTCCGGAAGTTTGCCAACAGGATCAGGCTGAAGGATCTCAAACTGCATTTTATGGTCTATAATCTTTATACCTGGACAAGGTATACGGGTGTGGATCCCGAGGTGCCCATGTTCAGTAATGATCCTTTTTTCATAGGCGTGGATGAAGCAGACACGCCTCCGCCCATGAGCTATATATTTAGTATCAATGTGAAATTCTGAAAACTGGAAAAAATGAACAAATGGCTCAGATATGGTTTGTTGATCATCAATTTATACATCTTTGCAGGATGTTCCGAGTGGTTGCAGCTGGAGCCTGAAAGCCAGCTGACCAGGGAAGAGTTCTGGCAATCAGGGGATGATGTCCAGGCAGTTGTCGCGGGAACATACAAAGAACTGGCCGGGCTGGTGGAGGAACTGTTCAAGTGGGGAGAGTTGAGGGGCGATCTTTTTATCCCCGGACAGAACATTTCCGCTGATGACAGGAGGATCATGGATGGTTTCATTTATCCCGAGAATGATCTTAACAAGTGGGAAGGACTGTACCGGGCCATCAATTTTGCCAACACGGTGCTTAAATTCTCACCCATCGTGGTCGGGAGGGACCAGACATTCGACGAGAACGAGAGCAAGGCATTCGAAGCGGAAGCCCTGTATCTCAGGAGTCTCTGTTATTTCTATCTTGTCAGGATATTCAGGGATGTTCCCCTGGTGCTTGAAGCCTCGGAAAATGATGCGCAGGACTATTATCCGGCAGTCAGTACCGAACAGGAAATATTCCTGCAGATAATAGATGATCTGCAGATTGCCGTGCAGAACTTACCCACTTCCTATGCCAAAAGGGAATATGACAAGGGCAGGGCAACCAAGGCAGCCGCATATGCCCTGATGGCGGATATATACCTGTATTTTGAAAAATACCAGGCTTGTATTGATGCATGCAACCAGGTGATAGGTAGCGGATTATATGGACTTATCGACGGGGAGGACTGGTTCATGAATTTCTTTCCTGGAAATTCCAACGAGAGCATTTTCGAGATCCAGTTCGACAAGGACCTGAACCAGACCAACCTGCTGTACCAGATGCTGGCACCCTACCCCAGGGATGGGACATACCCGGATGGAAATGATGAATTCAGGATATCTCCCTATTTCATAACCGAATTTGAGAAACACCTGGGTGACCGGAGAGCAGGGAACAGGACATACCTTACCTACACGGGTGGAGGATGGTATGTATATGCTGCATCACATGTATTGTGGAAATACGTTGGTATGGAAGGCACACCGAGTACCGTAACAGGAGCAGCGGCTAGTGGTTACAGGAACGGGAATCAGGAAAGCGATGCCAACTGGATTGTTTATCGCTATCCAGATATCCTGTTGATGAAAGCAGAGGCCCTGGTGCAGCAAGGTGACTTCGGACAGGCAGTACAGTTGATAAACCAGGTGCGAACAAGGGCACGGATAGAACCGGTAGCCGACATATCAAACAAGCATTCACTGGAAGATATCATTCTGGAAGAGAGGGCAAAGGAATTCTGCGGAGAGGGCAAGCGTTATTTTGACCTGATCCGGCTTGGCAGAAGGAACAACTATGAAAGAAAGGAACGGCTCATTGAAATTCTTGCTGACAACAAATCTTACGAGGAAGCTGAGGTCATAAGGAGTAAGTATTCCAATCCAAACAGCTGGTACCTTCCCATACATCAGGATGAGATTGATCAAAACAACAAACTGGTACAAAATCCATACTATATCAACCAATAGGGGATATGCAGAGATCTACGGGTATTTTAAAACTACCGATACTGTTCGCAGTGGCTATCAACTCACTGCTAATGAGCTGCCAGGAGGAAGAACCGGTTGAGCTTTTCTTCGAAGAGGAAGAACTGCTGATATCAGCATATCTTGAGGAACATTCAGAAGAATTTTCTTCACTGATCGGGGTGCTGGAGATTACCAATCTAAAGACCACCCTGAACGCATACGGTCATTATACTTTTTTCGCACCCGATAATGATGCATTTGATAAATTCCTTGCGGAGAATGGCAAATCCTCCATTGAGGAATTTGACACGGACTACCTTACAACGCTGGTCCGGTATCACCTGCTCGATATTGAAATTGAAAGTTCATACTTCAGGGACGGGGTTATCCGTGATACTACCTTTTCAGGGGATCACCTGGTCATTACCTTTTCTTCCGGTGGACTCGAAACGATCATGGTCAATGATGCAAATATCAGTCAGCGGGATATTCATGTTGAGAATGGGGTCATCCACAGGATTGACAGGGTCCTTACTCCGATCATAGGGTCCATTATTGACCGGCTCAGGGAATTCGAAGGATATGAGATCTTCTTGGAAGCCCTTGAGATATCCGGCCTGTCAGACACACTGGACATCATCAGGGTGGCTCTGAATGAAGATATTTCTTTCCGGAGCAGGTTCACCATTTTCGTTGAACCGGATGAAGTTTACAGCCGGGAAGGGATATATACGGCAAACGATCTTGCCAACAAATATTCGGATACAGGGGATCCCACGAACGTGGAAGATGGATTTTACCAGTATATGGCCTATCATGTGGTACCCGGACTGCATTTCTTGAATGAGATCGATTCATTCAACTATCCCACCCTGGCCGAGAACCAGTTGATCAGTGTAAAGGTGGCAAATCACATTTACCTGAACCCACAACAGGTAGATGGACAGGGGTGGGAACCATCCCTGATGATAGTCGAGGAGCAATCCAACCGGCAGGCCAAAAATGGTGTATTTCATGAAATTGACCAAGTGCTGGTACCGCAGGTTCCTGCTCCGGCTTATCTGGTGGTGGACCTTACGGATTATCAGGGCATCACCCTCGGTTACGATTATTCGGAAGAAGACTTCCGGGACATCCCGGGGATATCCACCAAACATACGGGTATCTACTTCCGGAATTCCATCCTGGGGGATGGTGAAACCAACCTGCAGACCACCAGCAATAGTGCTGGCTGGATGGTGGAATTCGAGCTGGCTCCCATGCTGCGGGGCAAATATGAGGTATACATACATTTTGCCAGCCACAGGACCAATACCAATCATGTACAGGGATTCTGGGACGGAGCCCGTTTCGGCGGTGTCCTGGACTTTCAGCACCAGCGGAGAGATCCCGAGGCGGATGGCTGGTTGAGAAATTTCAATACGAACAATCACATCGGGAGGCTTCTTTTGACGGAGACCTGCTCCCATAAATTAAAGTTTATCTCCCTGAGTGATGGATGCGGGAATTTTGATTACCTGGTATTCGAGCCCATAGCCGATTGAAATGCGATGGAATGATAGAAATAGTATCCTGGTATTGTTCATGACAATGACAAGCATAATGCTTTGCGGGTGCAGGGAGGAGGAACCGCTGGAGGTATTCTTCGAAGAGGAGGAATTGCTGATCTCGGCCTACCTGGAAGAACATGTAGACAAATATTCATCGCTTATCCGGGTACTGGAGATAGCGGAATTGAAGACTACCCTGAACGCTTACGGGCATTATACATTCTTTGCGCCTGACAATGATGCATTCCAGAAGTTCTG
>LJUP01000373.1 GCA_001303955.1 Bacteroides sp. SM23_62
CATTGCCTATATCGGAGTACCCGGCGAGAAGGTCCCTGAAATCCCGGATTATGAACCGGCAAGCAGGGATCCGGAACCTTCAGAGGCCGGTACCCGGAACTCCTCAACGGATACTGCCGATAGCCGGAAAATATTTGCCAGTCCGGCCGTTAAACGCATGGCCCGTGAGCATCATATATCCCTGGCGGAAGTAAAGGGATCAGGACCCGAAGGAAGGATCATAAAACGTGATCTTCTGCAATACATGGAAGGTGAAAATGAACAACCATCGGATGACCAGGGTATGCCAGGCGACCAGGTCATCCCTTTCAGTCCGGCAAGGCAAAGCATGGCCAGGCGGCTGACACAGAGCAAACAGAACATACCGCATTTTTACCTGTCCCGGCATATCAACGTATCAGGGATGCTCGCCATGCGGGAAAAATACAATCAGCAGCATCCGGCCAGGGTAAGTATCAACGATTTGATCGTATACGCTGTGGCCGGATCATTAAGAGAATTCCCAAAACTAAACGCTCATGTGCAGGATCGTCAGATCATCCTCAAAGGGAATATCAATATCGGGATAGCCGTCATCGTGGAGGATGGTTTACTGGTACCGGTGATCCCTGATGCCGACCGGAAAAGTCCGGGTGAGATCAGCACTTATGCGAAAGAGATTATCCAAAAGGCACAGCAGGGAATCATGCAGGGCGGTCCTCCGGGAACCTTTACCGTAAGTAACCTGGGCATGTATGGAATCAGTGAGTTCCAGGCGATTATTAATCCTCCCGAAAGTGCCATTCTTTCCGTCGGCAATATGGAAAAAAGAGCGGTTCCGGGGCAGCAGGGTGTGCATTTTGCAGATCATATGACATTCGGACTGGCATGTGATCACCGGGTTATAGACGGGGCTTACGGGGCCCGGTTCCTTGAATTGCTGTCCCATAAACTGGAAAACCTCAAAATTTAAAAACACCATGGAAGCTTTGATATTTGATTGTGACGGAGTTATCGTGGACACTGAAAGGGACGGTCACCGAATTGCCTTCAATAAGGCTTTTGCCTTAAAGGGAATCGATGCAGCATGGGATATTGACACATACAGACAACTGGTCCATGTGGCGGGCGGAAAGGAACGTATGCGTCATTACTTCAACCAATCGGGATGGCCGGGCCAGTATCCCGACAAAGACCTCCTGATCAGCGAATTACATAAACTCAAAACAGAATTGTTCATGGAACTTATCGAGTCAGGCGCCCTGCCCCTGCGCCCGGGTGTGGCACGGCTCGTCGATGAAGCCATTGACAATGATATCAAACTGGCTGTCTGTACGACTTCGAATGAGAGGGCAGTGAATACCATCGTTGATGTGTTGCTGGGTAAAGAAAGAAAAAGCTCATTCAGCGCCATCCTGGCAGGAGATGTAGTCTCCCGTAAAAAGCCCGATCCGGAAATTTACCTTTTATGCCAGCAGCGGTTAAAGGTTCATCCTGCGAAATGCGTTGTCATAGAAGATAACAGGAACGGGCTGCTGGCGGCCAAATCTGCCGGCATGATCTGCGTTGTAACAACAAATCCTTATACAGCGTCAGAAGATTTTACAGAAGCCGATCTGGTTGTTGATCAGCTGGGAGATGAAGCTGAAGTAAAAGTAACCATTCATGATCTGATGAAATTAACGGGTTAATTATTAACTTGTTAATCTAAGTATAAATGATTTTGGCAATCCCCGACATAACCGAACAGTTTTTGCTGGTATTTCATATTTCAGGAAAAACCCTGCTGGGATTATTGCCGTATATACTGGCCGGTATCGTCCTGGGTGAAATATTAAGAAATCTTTCCTGGCTGGATAAGCTGAACCATTGGTGCCATAAAACTACCCTTCTCTCTATTTTGATCGCCGCCATGCTGGGTGTCATCTCGCCTTTATGTACCTATGGAACGGTACCTCTTGTCCTGATGCTTGCAAGGAAAGGATTCCCTCTGCCACCCCTGCTCACCTTTCTGATCTCATCCTCCTCCCTGAATCCCCAATTGTTTTTTGTTACATGGGGAGGAATAGATATTGAATTGGCCCTGGTGCGCCTGGGAACAGTATTATTATTCAGTTTGCTGGCAGGAATGCTGCTGAATATCATTCCGCTTAACTCGATTCTCGCCACAGAACGAATCGAAGGGGATCAGCAAGTAACGCCACATAACGGCCATGCTACCGGGAAAATTGGCTTTAAAAGGTCATTGCGGGGAATGTGGAAAGAACTGAAATATATAGGATGGTATATGATTATTGGCTGCCTTCTTGGTGCGGTCATTGAAGTGTTTGTACCAGGGGACTGGCTCTACGGATTATTTAAATCCAGACCTTTGGGGAGCATTATGATCGCGGCCATCCTTGGCGTACCGGTATATGTCTGTGGAGGCGGGGCCATCCCACTGGTAAATTCATTGTTAACAAAAGGATTGAACCCCGGGGCAGCCCTGGCATTTTTAACAGTCGGACAGACGGTCCGGATAACTCCCCTGTTCGCCCTGGCAGCTTTGGTTCGTGTAAAATATATTCTGGTATATATTGTTACCGTATTGCTTTTTGCAGTACTGATCGGACTGATTTATTCGACAACTTAATAAAATAGCCATGAACAAAAAAAATCGAAATCTTCTCATTGTTATTTTCATCATACTTGCCCTGACGGCCGCGCTGTATTTTGAATGGCCCTACCTCTCAGGCCGGGCCAGGCTCCTTCATAATGGAGAGGAGAAAAATCAAAGCCAGATCGTTCCTCCAGCAGCTGAAGTAGCGCTTGTTCAATCATCCAGGGAGAAGGCTGATGATCTTGATTATGAGGATATAAAATCCATGGTGGAGGAGGCTGTAGAGCTGGCCGGGGGACTGGATGACCTGATCGAAGACGGGGATGTGGTGGTGCTTAAACCTAACCTGGTCTGCCTCTGGATCAACAGTACCGGAGAGCAACTGCCGCCTGATGTAAACGGCATCACGACGGACTGGAGAGTTACCAGGGCCGCCAGCGAGATCGTCAGGGAACTGAATCCCAACGGCAGGATCCTGGTGATGGAAAGTTCTGCCTTCCAGGTCACCCGGATGGCCATGGACTCGCTTAATTATACCAGGGACCATATGCCGGAGGTGGACGAATTTATATGCCTAGAAGAAAGCGGAGGGTACGAGGAATGGGATTCACCCAAACTTGTCAGGATTACGCTGCCGGATGGTGTGGGGAACTATCCTGATTTCATGAAACCCAACAAGAGCCCGGAATTCTACATGAACCGGCAGTATTACGAAGCGGATGTGCTGATCAGCCTGCCGGTTTTGAAGAATCATCATTATACGGGACTCACAGGGGCGGTGAAATGCGTCGGGATGGGATCAAGTCCACCGAACATCTACGGTTCATGGGAAACGGTTACCATCAGCGGGGCCACCAGCAAGGAAGTGGTGGAGAGACTGGAATCGAGAATACAACTGAACAGGTCAAAGAAAATAAACCACGCATCGCTGTTCCTTGGTATGTGGCTAAGTGATTACTATATGTGCAAGCCGGTGGATTTTGTCATCACAGATGGATTGAACGGTTCTGAAAACGGTCCGGATCTGCCCGGCACATGCAAGGCTGGACAGAGGGTGGATAACCTGATGAACATGAGGCTGATCCTGGCAGGGAAAGATGCCCTGGCGGTGGATGTTATCCATTCCCTGGTCATAGGACTCGATCCCTACCGGATCAATCATTTGTTGCTGCTTAGTAATAAGAATATGGGACAGATAGATCCGGCCCATATCAGGGTGGTCGGCAACAGGGCCGTTCATGAGGTCAAAAAGCCATTCGAGCTGAACTACCAGCGTGGATTTACCAAAACCTATACCGATTTTGAGCCACCGGAAATGAATGTCAAGTCCCTGAAGATCAAAGGGGATAAATTATACATCTCCCTGGATGTCAGCAAAGAAACCATCAAGGTTGAGGTATCGGTCGACGGCAAACTGCTTGACGATGTGGTTAAAAATCAGTTTGAGGAGATTGTCCTGGACCTGGACAAAACCGAAGGGAGAGAACACAGTGTGGTTATTTATGCATACGACCGCTTCCTGAATTGTAAAGCACAAAAATTGATAACACACAGCTGATCATTGATAAGGGATTGCATGACTTTAATGAGGTTTGGAACAAGGTAAAATCTGCACATCTAACGTAACCCGTACTTATGAGCCATCACAAGTCTTTCAATGTGGTTGCATTCGGTGAAGTACTCTGGGATCTTCTGCCGGATAAGGTCATCATTGGTGGTGCTCCATTCAATTTCGCTTACAGGATAAACTCATTGGGCCATAACGCCTATATTATAAGCAGTGTCGGGAAGGATGATTTCGGGGAGAAAGCCCTGAAAAAAGTCCGGGATCTGAACATGTCGACAAAATACATACAGCAGCACAACCGGTTTCCTACCGGGAGGGTTGAAGTTTTCCTTGATGAGCACAGAAATCCAGATTATCATATCATTTCCGATGTTGCCTATGATCATATCAGGCTCAATGACTCATTGATCAATCTGGTCAATGAAGCAGATTGCCTATGTTTCGGCACCCTGTCCCAGCGGGACTGGGAATCGAGGAATACCCTGGAAGCCCTGCAGAATTCCTTTAAAGGCAGATTAAGGCTTTATGATATCAATCTGCGAAAGAACTGTTATACCCGTGATGTGATTCAGCTCTCCCTGTCACATGCAGATGTACTGAAAATGAATGATGCAGAAGCCAGAGAGGTGAACGGGCTGTTACGACTTAATGCCACCAGTCTTCCCCGGATTGGAGAAGCCATGATCAAGCAGTATCCTGTAGAGATCTGTATTATTACACTCGGACCCGGTGGCGTGCTGGCCATATCAGCAGATAATGATGTGGTCTACGAGCCGGGATACAAGGTACGGATGGAAGATCCCCTGGGCGCAGGTGACGCTTTCTCAGCTGGTTTTATCTCCCGGATCCTGTCAGGATCGGACTTGCGTGACGCATGCAGGTTCGGCAACCAGCTGGGGGCCATTGTAGCCAGTCAGTCCGGGGCAACACAAACCATTACCAGCGCTGAAATGAAGGTTATTACTGGCAAAACACAGTTTAATATTCAACCAGAACTTATTGATCTTATTAGCAAATAGAGGATTATAAATATTAACCAAACAGGAGGATTAACCATGAATAAAATTTGTATGGGTATATGGGGTATGTCCAACCTCAGGGACCGTTTTAACATCAATGGATTTAAGGATGAGGTCAGCGTGATCGACAGGATCAAAATGGTGGGCGAAACAGCCGATATCGATGGGATAGAATTACACCTGCCTACGGAGATCGATGATAAAAATGCTGATGAAATAGAAAAGGTGCTAAAGGAAAATGCTGATGAAATAGAAAAGGTGCTAAAGGACCACAACCTGCAAATGGTTCAGCTTTGTGGCCATACATGGACAGAACCGGTTTATACCTGGGGTGCCCTGGCAGATGTCGATAAAAAAGTCAGGGATACCGCCATCCGTCGGGTAAAGGATGCACTGGATATGGGCGCCCGTTTCAATGTGCCCATCAGCGTTCTCTGGCCGGCAACCGATGGGAACGACTTCCATCTTCAGTCGAATTACGGTAATTTGTACCAGTGGTACATTGAATCAGTCCGTGAAATCATGGCCTACGTCGACAAGCATCATTATCAAACCAGGATCTGCATCGAGCCAAAACCATTTGAGCCGAGATCTTACATACTGATGGGTACCACGGCGCAGGCGCTCTGTATCGTAAACGAGGTAAACCATCCGAAATTCCGAATCAAT
>LJUP01000374.1 GCA_001303955.1 Bacteroides sp. SM23_62
GAATTGATCGGCCTGGGTGCAGATCCGAATGATATTGATCAGGAAGGGCGGACGGCACTGATGTTTGCCGCATTTAACGGGCATACCGAGATCGTTCGATTGCTTCTCGATGAAGGGGCCGAGGTTGGTACCAGGGATGCATTGGGACGTACGGCACTCTTATATGCCTCCACCGGGCCATTCCCTGAAACTGTCAAACTGCTGCTCGATCATCATGCAGACCCGAATATTGTCGATAATAATGAACATTTCTCGCCCCTGATGCATGCGGCCGCCGAGGGACAGCTGGAGGTGGTAAAGATTCTCCTGGATGGCGGTGCGGATCCTGCGCTGAAGGACTTAGACGGGGAAACAGCTGCCTTGTTCGCCCGCAACAACGGGCATACCGAAGTGGCAGGCCTGATCCAGTCAGCGCTTGATTCGAGGTAATGGCACAGATTCCCTTGGAAAAAACCCTAGTCACCCAGGTTGGCACAGACCAGTTCCCTGTCATTCCTGACATATACATGCCTTCCGGCAAAGGCCGGATGGGTCCAGGTAACACCCGTCCCCTGCCGGTTCAACTGCCCGGTTGTCGGTTCGATGAGTCTGGCCCTGCTGATCTCTTCAAATCCATCAGGGGAGAGCCTCGAGATGATCAATTCACCGTGTTCGTTAAACATCCAGGTAATTTCCCCGTTCTGGACAAAGTGGACATTTGCCCAGCGATTGATATTCACGGCTGAGGTATTCTCCCAGACCCGGTCACCGGTCTGCAGCTCCAGGCAGCGCATTTCCCCATAGGCATCTATGCCGTAAATATATCCGTCCCGGATGACCGGCGTATTGATACAGCAATGCAGGGCATCCGTATCTCGTTCATTAGCACCGCGCCTCATCCACTTGACTTTTGCAGTCATTGCTGTATCGGATATTTCAGCCAGGAGGGAACCGTCAAAGAATCCGCTGACAAAGAGATAATTCTCATAACGAACCGGTGTGCTGATGCCCATATGCATGCTGATCTTGAAGGGAATTTTCCAGTAGATTTCCCCTGTTTCAGGCGCCAGGCCATTCAGGTGATCCCCGGTCCAGACAACCACCACCTTCCTTCCTGCCTGTGTGGTCAGGTATGGGGCCGTATAGGAAGCGTTGTCACCGGAGGCTGTCCAGATCTCCTCACCGCTTTTTTTGTCCAGCGCCACGATACAGGCATTGTTGCTGCCACCGATATGAAGGATCAGTTTGTCATCCACGACAAGGGGAGCCGCGGCGATGCCCCAGATGGGCATGTGAATTTCATACTCGCTGTTCATATCCTTTCCCCATAAATGCTGCCCGGTCACAGCATCGAGGCAATGCAGGTGTCCCATGGTGCCCAGTGCATAAGCCCATCCCTGATCGATCACGACACTTGCCCTGGGACCAGCCTGGTAGCCTACCCCTTCATACCTGCAGTCATAGGTGTAGGTCCATAACTCCCGGCCCGTTTCACTGTCAAAGCAGCGAATCCGCTCCTGTTCTTCAGGATCGGTGACCCGGTCCGTAACATAGACCCTGCCCCCTGATACAGTGGGACCGCAGTAGCCCGATCCCAGGGGGGTCCGCCATTTCAACCTGATCTCTCGCCCGGGAAATTTACCGATGATATTCTTTTCGTGCCAGACACCGTTTCGTCCCTCTCCACGCCAGTCGGGCCATTCCTGCCCTTCCTGGGCATGACATCCTGAGATAACCAGCAGGAAGGCGGCCGCAAATAATGTATTGAGATTTTTCATCAGCATACTTTTACCATGTTTATCCAGTAGGTATAATCGTATTTTACCGGGTTTCGGGTGGTGATAAAGTTAGAAATTTTTTGGTACCAGTGGTGTGATACTGACCTTGCCCAGGAGTCCCGACGGCATAGGATCCCAACCGGTTGCATCAAATGCTGAATAATGCCGGTTCACCATATTGATCTCGTAAAATATTTTCCATTCCATTCCGCTCAATTCAAGAGCCCTCAGCCGGTTGGCCGACAGGTTGGTCACCTCCATCTCCAGTGTATTGGTTCCCTCCCTTAAACAGATCCGGATTTCGAAAGGATTGGCCCAGAGACAATCCAGGTATTCGCCGTTGACCCATATCCTTGCACTTTCCCTGACATCCCCAAGAGCCAATAGCCAGGCACGTACATCCGGGTCGGGGTTCTCGAGCTGGATGGTATATTTTGCTGTACCGCTGAATGCCTTGGCCTCTTTACTGAAGCTGGTCCATGACCGGAGTTCCTGCATCCTGATATCATCGGGGAGCAAGGGGCCGCCCGAGATGAAGCTTACGTTCCAGGGACCGGTTAATTCAACAGGATCACCGCCTGGTGTAAAATATTGCCAGGCAGGGGCATCCATCTTCGTCTCAAGGGTCCGGAGAAATAATGCCTGTCCCGGCTTGACCTGGAGGTAAACATCCGGAGGCTCATTTCGGGACGAAATCCTGGCCCTTCCGGCACCACCCGTCAGGGGATCAAGGATGATGACTGATTTTGCGGGACTGCCAAGCGGAACATACCCATCGATTTCATTGGGGGTATGGTTGACCAGGTAATACACCTTACCGTCATTCATCTTCCTGCGGATGAAATCGAGTCCCATGTCAGCCAGTTTTTCCCTTTCGATTCCCATCTCTGAAAGGATCCTGGCGATACTATCCGTGAGGGTAAGCTTTCCCTTTTCCCCGGCGATCATCTCCTGCAGCTTGGATGTCTGTTCGACATGGTTATGGTAACCGGGAACAGACTCAGGGAGTCCGGTAAAGATAACATTGGCACCGTCATCATGAAGCCTTGTCAGGTAACCGAAGGTAGGCAGGGGCATGTTTTTGCACTCGGGCACGATCAGGGCTTTGTATCTTCCACCCGGTAATTGGACATCCCCGTTCCTTTCCCTGGCGGATGCTAGGTAACTGTCACTTATAAAATCCACAGAATAGCCTATGTTGATCAATTCACCGACGAGCCGGTAGAAGGGGGTTGGCACCAGCCAGTCTTCCTTGTTGTGTATGCCCAGCTGCAGGAGGAGTTCTCCGTTATGGTCAACATCCAGGACATCGTGAAAAGGCCAGTAAACCAGCAATTCATTATCCGGTTGTCCGGATTGCAGGAGTGACTGGCAACGGGTGATATAGGAAAACATGGATGGCGCGTCCTCCCATATGGTACAATTCGATGCAAAATTCACGGAAGCATAGAACTTCCAGCCTGGCCATCCAGCCTCATCAGGGGAATAGGTGGACCCATGGAAAAATACGTGGTTGACCCCTGTCAGGAAGAGTTGTTCCACCTCGGGTTTGCACTGCGAAAGTGCGGTTTTAAAATGCTCACGGAGCCAGGTAAATGTTTCGGATGAGGTAAGCGGTTTGCCATCAATATGGGCCGCTGAAGAAGCAAACTTCAACATGATATGGTCCGGGTATGCCATGTTTGCATCGGATTCCTCCCACCTGACCCCGGGGATATCAAATTTTGTGGCATAGAAGGATTCACATTCGGGGATATCTGCCGCGGCGTACAGGTCGATGAGGTTCCCGGGACAACCATGTGCCTGGTATCTGGATTTGAAGGTATGCTTGTTTGCCCAGCTGGTCCAGTTCACCGAGAATTCCTCCAATAAAAGGTCAGAGAGGGTATGCCGGTAGTCGTTGATGATCCTTGAAAGGTCTGCACCAGTGGAGCGGGCATGGAGGACCGGAAGATGATCGGTGAGATCATATCCCCGCCGCTGTTGGAATTCATCGAAAAATCCAGGGGTATAATCGGCATTGTAGACCTCGTAGCTGTCATTGAAAACCGCCCTCAGCCTATCCTGGGCCGGTCCCAGGGCATCTTCATAAGGCTGGAGGTAATCCTCAAGTGCTTCTTTCGAGAAGTGGTCCAGTACAAAGCCCTCCCCACCGGGAGCGGACCGTTTTACCTGCTGTCCGGTCTTCCCCGAAATAACTGCATAAAGGATGCAATCCTGATCTGCGGTCCAGTCAATCTGATTCCCATCCAAATGATCGGTCAAATCTGTTTTTTGTCCATCCTCATGAAAAGCGAACAGGTATTGTACCTGTGCCAGGTCAGGCTGCTCATCCTCTCCGGCCTGTATCTTTTGAATGATCCGCTCACCTTCCTTAAGCTCAAAGCTTTGCAGGTAGAGCTTGCCGGCAGCATATCCGGGTTCGACCTGGGGGCCTCCATAGGGCCATCCGGTACCCAGGATCATATCCACCCCCAGTCCAAGCCGTTCCCCTTCTTCCAGGGTATGGATCAGCATTTCCATCCATTCTTCTGATAAATGTTGAAGGAAAATGTCTTCGTAACCTCTGGCACCGTAAATGGGTGTGATCTCCACACCGCCTATTCCTGCCTGGGCAAATTCCTCCAGGCGCCTGGAGATGTTTTCCTTATCTACGGCATTCCCCATCCACCACCACCGGGTCCATGGTTTCATGGTCACTGTTAACGCTGGCCAGGCAGCTGATTGATCCTCAAATGACGGGTCCGGGATTTTGTTACAGGAGAGAGAGATAATTACCAGGAGCAATGGCATAAGTCTGGTCAGAAAGGGGCTGTTCATAATATAAATTTTTCAGACTGGAAAAATCCAAATCAAATTTACAATTTATGAAAAATGGTAATATTCATATCTTTTTTATTATGAAAGATAAAATGAACCAGCACGAAATTACCATACGATTTGAGGAGAGATGATAATTCCTTAACTTAATCTGCAAATAAATACTAAACCAATATGAAAGATCAATGAATGCTTGATCCGGGAAAAATATACCAGATGCCGTTGGTCATGGGGCCCCAGTTTGATAAAGAGCAATTGCCGGGATTGAAATATCCACAAATAGAAAACTTTGTCATACAGTACCAGACTGACAGTGAAGCGGCCATGAAACTATTACCTGAATGCTATGAGCTGGACCCTGCGGTTCTTGTTACGGTTTTCTTCGGATATTTCAATGGACTGGATTTTCTTGCCGGAGGTGCATACAACGTAGCTGCCTGCCAGATATCAGCAAGATTTGATGGCCACAAAGATCATGTTGAAGGGGACTATATAATTGTCATGTTTGAGAACGTCACCATACCTATCCTGGGTGGAAGGGAGTACCTGGGCGTACCCAAATTATATGCTGATATCCCGTCCCCGAAGATCATGCCGGATGGTCCGCCGGATGCAGATTATCCGACAATTACGAGGAACGATGCAAAGATCAATGATCTCTGGATGGGAAAGAAAGGATCTATTTATTTTGGGAGTGCAGGCGTAAATGATATAGGTCCCGTGTTTCCTGTAATGGAAGCCCTTAAAACACTAAAAGTAGTCAGGATAGAGCAGG
>LJUP01000375.1 GCA_001303955.1 Bacteroides sp. SM23_62
GGAACGTTTTTTCCCAACCCTGTCACTCAGGTTTTCCTGGGTCAGTCCGATTTCTTCTATCAGGCGCTGGTAACTGATGGCCACTTCAATGGAATCAAGGTCTTCCCGCTGGATGTTTTCCACCAGTGCCATTTCGAGCATATGCTGGTCCTCTGCTGTCCTGACATAAGCCGGAATGGAATCCAGTCCCGCAATACTGGCTGCCTTGTATCTTCTTTCTCCGGTGATCAGCTGGTAGGTATCCCCGTTCAACCGCCTTACGGTAATGGGCTGAATAATGCCAATTTCCCTGATGGAGCTGGCCAGTTCCCGCAAGGATTCCTCGTCAAAGTTTTTCCTTGGCTGGAAAGGGTTGACCTCTATTTTATCAATATCTATATCATTGATGGCAGCACCTGGTGCCCTTGCTGGCTGATCAGCATCTTCGATCAGTGCTCCCAGTCCTCTCCCCAATGCATTTTTTTGTGCCATACTGCGCTTTTATTCGATTATTTTCTCCATACTCCTCATCCGTGTCTTCTCATTTTTCTGTAATAATTCCCTTGCCAGGTTCAGGTGGTTGATCGCCCCCTTGCTGTCAGCATCATACAGGATGGCAGGCTTGCCGAAGCTGGGTGCCTCGCCCAGTTTAATATTCCTTTGTATGATGGTTTCAAATACCATTTGCTGGAAATGCTTTTTTACCTCGTCCACAACCTGGTTGGACAGTCGCAGGCGGGAATCGTACATGGTCAGCAGGAAACCTTCTATTTCAAGGTTTGAGTTCAGCCTGTTCTGAATGATCTTGATGGTATTCAGCAGTTTGCCGAGTCCCTCCAATGCAAAATATTCGCATTGAACCGGTATGATCACAGCATCCGCGGCGGTGAGCGCATTTACAGTGATCAATCCCAGGCTGGGGGAACAATCGATCAATACAAAATCATAGTTGTCCCTTACCTGGTTAATCACTTTTTTCAGAATCATTTCACGCTTCGGCTGATTCAGCATCTCTATCTCGGCTCCGACAAGATCTATGCTGGAAGGGATCAGGTCAAATCCCTCAATTTCCGTATTCAGTAATATATTGGCCGGATTTACATCGTCGATAAGGCATTCATATATACTGGTTTTGATATTCTTGGTATCAAAGCCTGATCCCGATGTGGCATTTGCCTGCGGATCTGCATCTACGATCAATACCCGCTGCTCAAGTACTGCCAGGCTGGCTGCCAGATTTATTGCCGTGGTGGTTTTCCCTACCCCTCCCTTCTGGTTTGCTAGTGCTATTACTTTTCCCATTCTTTTGCTATTAAATCATGAATTTTACGTGGGATTCAAATTTACTAACTTCTGTTCCAATGGCATTTTTTCTCCAGAATCTTATTGCAAACATTTCATCTGCAGTTTTAAACACCTTATTAACAATCCCGGTCTTTTTTTTTGTATGGGCCTTATTATCATTCACTTGATGTCCCATAATCTGCACATTCAGACAGTGTGGAAATCAATTTTTGTTTGTAATAAAGGATTTTTTAAGATATTTGAAACATTAATTTAACATTTGTGCTCAAATACGAAGAGTGGCTGGTAATCATCAATCCTAATGCGGGCAGGCGCAGGGGAATACGTGACTGGAGCCGGATAGCAGGCTGGCTTAACCATTTTAAATTCAATTACCTTCCTGTGTTTACCGAATTCCCCATGCATGCGATCGATCTGACCAGTGACCATATCGAAAAGGGGTACACCAGGATCATTGTGGTGGGCGGGGATGGTACCATGAATGAAGTGGTAAACGGTGTATTTCAGCAGCAGCGTTTTGAAACCACCGAGATCTCCCTGGGCATGATCACCGTTGGCACCGGCAATGACTGGGGAAGGATGTTCGGGATCCCGAAAGATTACAAGGAAGCCATAAAGGTACTTTTGCAGAACAAAACATTCATCCAGGATGCTGGCATGGTTGAATATAAAAGGAACGGTGAGTCCGAGAACAGGTATTTTGTCAATATTGCGGGACTGGGATTTGATGCGGAGGTGGTTCGAAAAACCAACCGGCTGAAGGAAAAGGGTAAAGGCGGCCCTTTGCTTTACCTGATCAATATATTCAGCAGCCTTGTCAGCTATAAGTTTGTGAACGCAGTGATCAGTGTCGACGGAACGGATATTGAGAATGAGATCCTCAGCATGAACGTGGGAATATGTAAGTACAATGGCGGCGGGATGATATCGGTGCCCGGGGCTATACCGGATGATGGGCTCTTTGACCTAACCGTGATCAACAGGATGAGCAGGCCGGATATCCTGTGGAGCCTGAGACGCCTCTATGACGGGACGATCAATGAACATCCCAAGGTGGATTCCTTTACAGGAAAATCGATCAGGGTTGAATCAGTTGACAGGATCATGCTGGAGACAGACGGGGAATCACTGGGTCATACACCCCTTGAGTTCAGTATTATTCCTAAAAGTGTGAAGATTATAACCGGCTTTTCACAGAATTAAATAGCTCCACCAACAGAAATCTCAAAAAGACTGGGCCAGTATTTTCCCGTAACGTACAGCATTCTTTGATCCGGATCCCATGCAATGCCGTTGAATACATCAATCCGCGAATGCCTGTCGCCTGCGTCAAGTATGCCTCGCATATTCAGTTTCGCGGTCACCTTGCCCGTTTCAGGGTCAATGATAACGATCTCATTTTCACCGTAGATATTGGCAAAGATCTTTCCTTCAATATATTCAAGTTCATTCAGTCTTGTTACCGGTCCTTTGTGATCATATACTTCCAGCTGCCTGATCTCGGTGAAATATTCAGGGTCCATGTAATAGATCTTGTTTGAGCCATCACTCATGATCAGATGGGTTCCGTCATGTGTCAATCCCCAGCCCTCCCTGTTCTGGTAATATACTTTCTGGATCCGTTTAAAGCTTTCTTTCTCGTATACAAAACCTACCTGTGATTTATAGGTCAGCTGGTATATCCTTTCGTTGAAAATGGTTATCCCTTCACCGAAAATCTCCCCCGCGAGCATGGTCAGCCTGATGGGTTCACCGGTCTTGATTTCGACTTTCCTGAGAGAAGACTCATTATACTGTCCGGTTCCTTCGTAGAGAAACCCATCCTCGAAGATCAATCCCTGTGTATATGCCTTTGTGTCATGCGGGTATACATTTTCTATCTGGTAAGGAAGGTTTTCAGGGACAATATCGGACCGTAGCATCACCTGCAGATTATGGTATTCCCTGAGGCTGTCCGGAAGCCATGTTACCGTTCTGACATGCAGGGTACCCACCGGAAGGTCGGCGGTATGGAATTCATACCTGTAGGGTTCTTCATGGCAGGCATGTACTTTGGTTCCCCTAAAAAAGAATTCGACAGAATCTATGGCTTGGACCGTATCAGCTACTTTGCCAACCAGGACAATGACCGGATCACCGACAGTAAACATATGTTCATTCTCAGGCTGTATAATCCTGGTTGCATGGGGCCTTGATATCTGCCCTGGGCGGGCATGTGGCCCCCTCCCGTTGCTGTTGACAGGATTCCTGCCACAACCCGAGAAAACGGACACCAGCACACTTAACAATAAAACCGGGAAGTATTTTCCAGTGGCCGTCATATGATTATCTTTTGAATAATCCTTTTCGGGTTTTCTTGGATTTGTCGGCTGTCTTGACCGCTTTCATCTCCCTGTTTTCCTGTTCGGCAGAGGGATTGAGCATCTTCCACACGGCACTCCAGCCCGGGAATCCACCCAGGTTCCTGTCATCAATATATACATCTGCATCAATCTTTCGGGATATTGATCCGTCGTAATACTCCTCGGGAAAATTCTTATTTACAGCAAAAAATTCAACCCCGTTTTCCCTGCAATATTCGACTGCTTCATCCAGTTCCCTGCCTGCCCTGTAGGTCCACAGGATCACCTGATGCTTCTGTTTGATCAGCTGCTTGAGGGTTTCAAATGCGAATAATTGCTCTTTGCCGATCTCGGGATATTTGTGTTCGACAATGGTTCCATCAAAATCAACAGCTATCTTCACTTTGGTATAATTTAGTTTGTTGTTGGTCTGGTGATGCGTGAATTTATTGAAATTTACGGATTATGCAAATTTACAAAAGTGACAGATATCTTTCCCCTGTATCATAGCAGAAACCCAGGATCCTGCTTCCCGCAGGCAATTCCGGAATTTTCCGGGCAATGGCTGCCAATGTTGCTCCTGATGATATGCCCACCAATAATCCTTCTTCCCTGGCCGCTTTCCCCATGTATTCAAATGCATCGTCTTTTTCAACCGGAATGGTACCATTCAGCAGGCTGGTATCCAGGACCTTTGGAATAAAACCTGCACCTATTCCCTGGATGCCGTGTGGACCGGCCTCTCCGCCACTGATTACAGGCGATTCAGCTGGCTCAACGGCGAAAGCTTTCATGCCTGCAAATGCCGACTTCAGGATTTCCGTAGTACCGGTAATATGTCCGCCGGTACCTACCCCTGTGATCAGGTAGTCTATCCCTTCAGGAAAATCCTTGAGGATCTCCCTGGCGGTGGTCTTTCTGTGGATATCCACGTTGGCATCATTCTCAAACTGTGATGGCATCCATGATTCCGGGATCTCATCAAGCAATTCTTTTGCCCTGGCAAGGGCGCCGTTCATTCCCTTTTCCCTGGGCGTCAATTCAAATGTGGCACCATAGGTCTCCATGATCTTCCTTCTTTCCACTGACATGGATTCAGGCATTACCAGGATCAGCCGGTAATGCTTGACGGCAGCGACCATCGCAAGACCTATTCCTGTATTCCCTGAAGTTGGTTCAATGATCACCATGCCGGGTTTCAATATGCCCTTTTGCTCAGCATCTTCAACCATGTTCAAGGCAATCCTGTCCTTGATACTGCCCCCGGGATTCTCCTGTTCGAGTTTGATCCAGACCTCATATTCTGCGGGAAACAGTCTGTTGATTTTCAGGTGGCTTGTATTCCCGATCGTTTCCAGTATGTTATTCGCTTTCATTTCCTTGGATTTTATATCATATCACCCAATTGATCTGGTCCGATATTTCTTTGCTGTCCCGTACTACAACATGGTGCTTCTGGTAAACCACCGAAAAAGGCTGCACACTTTCTGTCAGCCAGACGTTCCCCCCTATCACCGAATCATGCCCGATCCTGGTATCCCCTCCAAGTATGGTACTCCGGGCATATATGATGACGTTGTCCTCAATGGTCGGATGCCGTTTCTTCTTGGCCAGGCTTTTCTTAACAAAGAGGGCACCCAGTGTCACTCCCTGGTAGATCTTCACATTGTTCCCGATGACGGCAGTTTCACCGATAACGGTTCCGGTACCAT
>LJUP01000376.1 GCA_001303955.1 Bacteroides sp. SM23_62
ACTTCATTTTGAACAAACCCCGGGATATCGTTAGTGGTGATTATTACTGGGTGTCCCATAAGGATAATAAGGTGATCTTAGCCGTGGCTGATTGTACAGGGCATGGAGTGCCCGGTGCTTTCATGAGCATCCTCGGGATTACCTTTCTGAATGAAATCATCAGCAATGCTGAAAGAATATTCCCCGGCGAGATATTAAATGAGCTTCGAGAACACCTGATAAAATCCCTTCATCAGACAGGAAGGGAGGATGAAACAAGAGACGGGATGGAAATAGCATTATGTATAGTGGATCTAGTTACAAAAAAACTTCAATATTCAGGGGCTTTTCGCCCTTTATACCTGATAAGGGACCAGGAGTTAAAGGAATTCAAAGGTGACAATATGCCCATCGGGGTATATGAGGATATAGAAAACTCGTTTAGCAATAAGGAAATGCAATTCAAGGAGGATGATATCATCTATCTGTTTTCGGACGGTTTTGTAGATCAGCTTGGCGGTCCAAAAAGAAAAACATACAGGTCAAGAAAGTTCAAACAGCTACTGCTCAATATCCACCAGAAGCCACTCAGTGAACAGAAAGAAATTCTGGAAAAAGAATATGAAGAATGGAAGAAGGATATTGAACAGATCGATGATATAATGAGAATAATTTTTAACTTCTGTTATATCATCCTTCCATCGCCGGGATGACACCGAGTTGCTGCATCATGCCAAGATTATCCATGATTGCCCAAATCTCCGCAATCTTTCCATCCGCAATGCGGAATACTTCGATCCCTTTGACCATGATTCGTTTTCCTGTGGCCGGGATCCCTATGAACTCGCCCTTGTGTGTGCAGTTCGCGGTCCAGACCTTCGTCACTTTATCTCCTTCGGCGATAATTTCGTCGGTCGTGATGTGCAAGTCTGGGAAGGCGGAGAAGTACGCCTGACAGAGACCTTTATACTGCTCGTAATTCCGATCCCCATCAGGAGAGTGTACGACGAGGTCGGTGCTGAGATACTCATCGAAAGCAGCTATGTTCTGCTGGTTCCAGAATTCTGCTGTGTAGACCCGGATGAAATCCTTGTTCTTTTCTTCCATAAGCTTTATATACCTCCTAATTTTTAATGGATGATTTACCGCTAAAAAAGTATGCCCCTATTGCTTGTTACTGTATTTTCACCAAATAATTCGAGTTGTGTAACTAATCTTCTGTAAAACTCTCAAACCACAGTTGTTTTTTCTTTTTTTAATCGAAGGATCATCGATTCATTTCTTGCATTTTCCTTCCAACATGGTCCATGACTTCTTTTACTTCTTTTTCTGGACTGAACTCAAGCCAGGCTACCTCCCCTTCGGTCCAGCCGATATGTCCTGCCGGAAAATAAAAGACTTCACCAGCATTAATCAATTCCTCATCGCCATTGTCATATCTTATATGCATCGATCCTTTGAGCATATATCCCCAATGAGGACAAGGGCAACTGTCGTTCGGCAATCCCTCCAATAAATTAGGGGTTGAAGCCAATACAGGCATTTCATTATAGGAAACAGCCATACCTCCCAATCCATCCTGCATATGCATTTTTGTGCCGGGAGCCTCCATGATAATTGGAAGATTTTCAAGTTTAATATGCATGGTAAATGAATTTTAGTTAATCAATCAAATTGTTATGTTTATGAACTTTAGTTTATTATGTAGAAGATACCATGGTGCGTCTCTGCATAATGATTTGTATACTCAGAAATTACTTTTACGCCAGGAAGCTATTGTAATTGTTTCATAAGTTTCATCACGGCCAATATCGTCAAGTATCTCATAGCCTCCATGACTTGCGGCAATAGCAGCAAAGAAGGCAAGTGGGTAACAATAATCTCTTTTCATATTTATATTTTATCATATAAGTTCGAAATTAAGAAAAAAGCATTCGACACACTGCGATATTACAACCTGTCTGTCAATCTAATAAATGATATTGAAATGATATATTGTGAAGAAAATATCACATTGTACAGACAATGTGTGGAATAATATACAAGTTAGAAAAAATAAATTCGAGTTCCTAACTATTTACTTTTAACCGGCAATTGTTGTGGTTAAAATTATTATTCGCGAAAGCATCGACTAAAGAACCGATTGATGATTGTTTGTATTCTTTTTCCTTCCTTATTAAATAGTCCAGAATAATTTGTAACTTCCATTTAATTACCAGATCACTTTCATTACCAAACAATTCTCACTTTACCAATCGTTTCCAACCTTTTTCAACAATGGCATGAGAACGATCTGTTGACATCAGGGCTTATAGCTGTTTTTCAGAACATTTTACCTGGTAAAATATGTTGCCAATAGCTTCTTATGATGTAGTCCGGTATTTACTGTATGAGCCCATCCCAGTGGACAATTGGCAGGTCCTGAAACGAAACCTGATATCTTATTAATAAAAAATACATAGTGCTACAATTCTTCTCCGCCAGCACCAGCATCGTGAACTCCAAGAGAGCCATTAACGAATGCATTGAAAATGCCCTTGAGGGCGAACCGAACCTGGATTGTGATCTGATCATCATTTACACCTCCATGGGGCATAACTTCAAAGAAATCCTGAGTGAAGCCCGCAGGATTTCTCCAAATGCACAGGTGGTGGGCTGCACCTGCGGCGGGATTATCGGGAAAGATGGCCCGGATGAATCAATGAAGGCCCTGGCTATCATGGCCATAAAAGGTCCCAGAGATGAATTCTTTGTTACTGGGACAGATACTCTTGACAGAGTTGAGGTATTTAAGACCTTTTCCCAGCTGGCCCGGGATATGAAGGAACATAACCCGGGAATCAACATGATCCTTTGTCATCCTGGTGTATCAAGTCAGGCTTTCTATTGACAACAATAAACTGGTAAGCAATTTTCAGTTTCTTGGTGAGCAGGTTTTCGAGCAGGGTGCCATTATGATTGGATTTGCTGACCCGACAATTGAGTTGATCACCTTGGGAAGCCATGGTTACGATGTCATCGGGAAACCCTTTACGGTAACACTAGCTGAAGATCATCATATTATTGAGATGGATGGACGGGCTCCCTGGAAAAGCTGGACGGAAAGACTGGGAATGCCGGAGACATCAAAACCCATGGAGTTAATGGTTTTATCACCCCTCGCTTCAGAGCTGCCAGCAAATTTGCATGAAGAATATGGCAGTCCCTATCTGGTAAATGCGATTTTACCAGTAACAGATGGCTCTCTATATGCCACCAGGCCAATTCCGGAAGGTACAAAACTCTGGTTGACCAGGAGGAATGAAAATAATATACTGGACAGTGTGGATCGGATGATGATCCAGATCCTGGATAGTTGTCAGGGCAGGAAGCCTGTGGCTGTATTCCATGCCGACTGTGTCGCCAGGGGGAAGGTACTTTTTAACCGGATTATGAAAGATGAAATTATCAGCCGGTTGCAATATCCCCTCTGCAAGGATGAAAACATACCATGGCTTGGAATGTATGGTGGCAGTGAACTTACTCCTTTGGGCGGAAGAAATGAGATACAGGCATACACCACATCCTTATATGTGATTGTGCGTAAATCAAAAATCAAACAAGAAAAGGTATCCTTAAAAACAGAAATGGTAGAATCATCAAGACTGTTTGATTCAACAAGGATAGGAAATATCAGCTTGAAAAACCGTTTTATATGTTCTGCCACATGGTTGGGAAAGGCTAATCATGACGGCACCTGCTCTCCAGGGCTTATCAGTTCCTTATTACCTATTGCACGGAGTGAAACAGGATTGCTGATAAGCGAAATGGCCCATGTTTCCGCCAATGCCCAATGTGCACCCTTTCAAATGGGGGTATATGATGACAGTCTTTTGCCCGGTCTCAAACGATTGGCAGATTTTGTGCATAAAGCAGGATCACCGGCTGTTATGCAGTTGGTGCATGGAGGTTTATTCAGTATCCCACTCATGTACACCGGCCAGGAACCACTAGGCCCGTCGGTCATGGTGACACCCGACGGTCCAGTAGGCCGGGAAATGACAAAGGAGGAAATCCTTGAAACCGTCGGCGCATTCAAAGAGGCAGCTGTCAGGGCCCAAAAAGCAGGCTTTGACGGTGTTCAGATCCATGCAGCCCATGGCTGGCTGCTGAGCCAGTTCCTTTCACCATTCTTTAACAAGAGAAACGACGAATATGGAGGGAATATCGAAAACCGGGCAAGGATTGTGCTGGAAATTACTAAGAGCATCATGGAAGCAGTCGGGGAACAGTTCCCCGTGCTGGCTAAGATTAATTCGGATGATTTCCTTGATGGAGGTTTCAATACGGATGAAATGCTGGAGGTTTCAGCCATGCTTGAAAAATCCGGTGTGAATGCCATAGAACTGAGTGGCGGAACGATCGCCGGGCTTTTATCAGGAAATCTCGATGTCTCCTTTTCCCCGACTGGCAGGAAGGATGTTTACTATAGTGAGGCGGCCAAACGCTTTAAAGAAAAAATCAAGATCCCATTGATTCTTGTGGGTGGGATCCGTTTTTTTGAAACAGCTGACAAATTGGTTAAGGAAGGAACAGCCGATTACATTTCTCTGTGCAGGCCGTTGATACGTGAACCCGGTCTCATTAGCCGGTGGAAATCCGGTGATCTCCGAAAATCAGAATGTATATCAGACAGTGCATGCTTCCAGCCCGGAATGGATGGAAAGGGAGTGCATTGTGTGCATATTAAAAATGGATGACTTCAAACTAAAATTTTGAAATTATGTTAGAATTCTTCTCAGCCAGCACCAGCATTGTGAACTCCAAGAGAGCCATCACCGAATGCATGGAGAATGCCCTTGAGGGTGAACCCAGCCTGGATTGTGATCTGATCATCATCTACACTGCCATGGGGCATAATTTCAAAGATCTTCTAAGAGAAGCCAAAAGGCTCTCTCCAAATGCCAGGATCGCTGGTTGTACCTGTGCCGGGGTTATCGGTAGGGAAGGACCGGAAGAATCTTTAAAGGCCCTGGCAATTATGGCAATCAAAGGAACGAAAGACGAATTAGCTATAGTCGTCAGTACACTAAAGAATATGTCTGCCTATGAGACAGGTGTCAGTATGGCCCAGGATCTAAAGGGCATAAATCCGGATATAAACATGATCCATTTCCTTCCATCCGTCCTGCCTATGCTACCCTTTGATAAAGCCATCGCAGGGATTGAATCCGTTTTTGGCCCAGATATGCCGATTTTCGGTGGTTCATCCGTAGACAATATGAAAGGCATAAATACCTATGCGCTTTTTGATGACCAGGTAATTGAGAAAGGGTGGATCGCTATCGGGTTTGCCGATCCTACACTAAAGATTATCAACCGGGTCAATCATGGCTTTAACGTGCTTAAAGGAATGCAGCTTGAAGTTACACGATCTGAATCAAATATCATATACGAATTCAATGGTCAACCAGCCTGGAAATTTCTGACCAGCACGCTGGGAGTACCAGAAACAACAGATCCTATGGAGGTGTTGACACTAGGTATCCTGGCTGAAGAGCTGCCTGCAGAATTAGAGGAGGAATATGGGAGCAGGTATGTACTTCGTTCTATATTGGGGGATTTGAAGAACAACAGTTTTAGTCTACCTGTAACATGTAAAGAAGGTACAAAATTGTTACTGGCCAAGCGGGATGAAAAGGGGATGTTCGATAGTGTGGATCGTATGACAAAGCAGATTCAGAAACTTTTAAAGGGCAATGCACCCCTGGCCGTATTTCATGCAGACTGTCTGCTGAGAGGTAAGTTCAGCATCAATCGTATTCTCAAGGATGAATTCATCAACCGAATGCAATACCCGATATGTCAAGGTGAACCCGTACCCTGGCTTGGAATATATTCAGGTGGAGAGATCGCCATGATAGGTGGAAAAAACTGGTTTCATACTTTTACATCGGCACTATTTGTCATTTACAGACAAAACAGATAATCCGAAGATTTCATCCGAAATGAGCAATAATAAGCCAACCTATGACGAACTTCAAGCCAGGTGTGATGACCTGCAGGGCCAGGTCATTCGCTTCCTGAAGGTGGAACAGGACCTTATCAATACAAGGAATTCCCTTGACCTTGATCTTGCCCGTTTCAAGGCAATCCAATCATACAGCCAGAAGGTTATCCAGGCTGAAATCCTGAAAGAATTTGCCGAGATCACTGTCGAGTTGGTAGTGGAGACCTTCGAGGTTGAGTGTAGTATTTTCTTTTTAAAGGACAAAACCAATGGTCTGAAAGTTGAAGCGTTTTCGGGCATTGATGATGAGGTGAAAACAAATTGCATACTGGATGTTGACTGGATTGCTTCCAGGGGCTTTGATAGAGGAAGTAAAGCCCTTATCGAAAAGGTTCAACCGGGTTCGGTACCCATTGGGACTTTGGGATTATCCCAGGTAATCCTCTCTCCTTATTATGATGACAATGGAAATCTGCATGGAATGCTGATGGGTGGTATATCGGTTAGTAAAAAAGATTATTATGATGAAATTAAGGAGGAAATGATACCATCTTTCATGGTATTTACCCAGCAGATGAGTTCATTGCTTCGGAACTTCGAGGCAAAACAATATCTTGATCTGAAGGTCCAGCAGCGAACGGCTCAAGTGGTAAAGCAAAAACAGGAGATTGAGGAGATTAACAAGGAATTACGGCAACAGCAAGAAGAGCTAAAGACAACAAATGAAGTCTTGGAAGACCAGAAAGAAGAACTGCAAAAAACGCTGGAAAGCCTTAAACTGACCCAATCCCAGCTGGTCCAGTCAGAAAAGATGGCATCCATAGGACAGTTGGTTGCAGGTATTGCCCACGAGATCAATAATCCGGTAACATTCATCAGTGCGGGTGTGGATTCATTGAATACCAACCTGGAAGAGGTCAGGCAGGTGCTGGATATATACCATAGGATCACCCCAGAAAATGCTGAAGAAAAACTGAAAGAAATCAAAATTCTGAAAGAAAAAATTGAATACAAGGAAACCATTAGGGAGATCAATAAACTGATCGAAAGTGTCAGAACCGGTACCGAACGGACTACAGAGATAGTTAAAGGCCTTCGCACATTTTCACGTCTGGATGAAGATGTACTAAAAACTGCTGATATTCACGAAGGCCTGGACTCTACTTTGATACTTCTTCGGAATAAATACAAAGACCGCATTGAAATTGAAAAGCTATATGGTGATATTCCTGAAATTGAATGCTATCCCGGCCAGCTCAACCAGGTATTCATGAATATACTGGTAAATGCTATCGATGCCATTGATGATAAGGGTACCATCACGATCAGCACTTCAAAATCAAACGGATCAATCAGGATCAGCATAAAGGATACTGGAAAGGGAATTCACGAGGATATACGATCAAAAATATTCGAGCCCTTCTTTACTACTAAAGAAGTTGGCCAGGGAACTGGTCTCGGACTATCAATCTGTCATGGTATTATTGAAAGACATGGTGGCAGTAGTGAAGTTAAGAGCGTAGTTGGTAAAGGAAGTGAGTTCGTGATTGTCCTGCCGGTAAAACAGTGAATTTCTATGATCCCATTGTTTGAAGGACTAGCTTAAATATTAATAATTACTGATTACAAAATGTATGAAAAAGAAGGCTAATCTCCTGATTTACTTTCTAGTCATAAGCAACCTGTACCTCACTGCACAGTTCCAGGACAATATTCCCCAGCCCATTCTATTATCACCTGATAATGAATACTTTTCCATCAATGAGTCAATCTATTATTTTGAAGATGAGAAAGGCATT
This sequence comes from Bacteroides sp. SM23_62, assembly GCA_001303955.1. Classification (GTDB taxonomy): domain Bacteria; phylum Bacteroidota; class Bacteroidia; order Bacteroidales; family SM23-62; genus SM23-62. The sequence goes on from LJUP01000376.1 coordinate 7,768, forward strand.
ATTTCTTTCGAAGAAATATCTCAGCCAGTATTTGCCGACCAATTCGTACCGTCTTCAAAAAGAAGTTTAAACTTTGGGTATACACATTCTACTTATTGGGTAAAGTTTTATATGAAAAATCTGGATCCGCAATTCAATGACTGGATATTAGAAATTGATTACGAACTTCTCGACTCAATTGATTTTTACTTCCAGGATCAGGAGGGACAATGGAGAATCAAGGTGTTCGGCGATATGTACCC
>LJUP01000377.1 GCA_001303955.1 Bacteroides sp. SM23_62
CAAAGCTTTTATGTCAATGCTGCCGGAACACAGAAGATCCTGATCCCCGAGATAAAGAATGTCGATACCATCCAGGTATCAGGAGCAGAATCGCTCATTGAAAATGTCGTGATGGAAGCCATCAACTATGAAACACACACGGAGAATAACCGTACGGTTACCTATGGCCAGACCTGGTTGACCTTCACTTTGATGAGCGATGCAACAGGTACGGATACGGTAACACTTACCTCCATCGGGAACAGCGGTTATGATAACAACAGCTGCAGGTTCTTACTGACAGTAAGTGCAAACATGCCTCCCGAAATGGATGCCCTGGACAGCCTGGTAACAGCCATCAATACGGAGAATACCGTAAAACTCTCAGGGATTTCTGACGGGGACCGTGATGTTGAACAAAGCATACAGGTGGAGGCCGGCAGTGACAATGCATCGGTGATCGATACCGTATATGTGGACCATAGCGATAACGGGAAGTATGGAAAGATTTCATTTACCGCCCTGTCAGCTGGCGATGCCAACATCACCGTCCGGGTGACGGATGAGGAAGGTGCCGATACAAGTATAAGCTTCAAGGTCAGTGCATTCAACAGCCTGAATGGGGCGCCGTTAATTGCCCCCGTGAATAAGATAACCGTGGTTAACAATGCCGGTGAGCAGACCATTCAATTAACCGGGATCGGTGACGGTGACGGCAGCAACCAGACGCTCACGATTACCGCAGAAAGTTCCAACGATACCATCCTGCCTTCGCCGGTGATCAACTATACCCAGGGTGACAGCACGGCAGAACTGGTCTATACCCCGCTTGCAGATACGGTCGGGGCGGTGACCATCACCGTGACCCTCAGTGATGACGGGGGGACAGCGGAGAACGATGGGGATAAGACAACCGTAATGACATTCGAGATCGAAGCTGTCACGCCGCCTGTAAAGGGATTGGTGGTAGACCTTTCTGATCCTGATGCCCTGAGCTGGTTCGGTGCAGAAGGAGAGGGGGAATTCGTATGGACAGAGATTGTTGATACCCTGGGCATGAAGGCATTGAGGACCAAGTATAATGAAAAATGGACCTATGCAGGTACCTGGTTTGCATTGCCACTGGAGCTGGATCTCAGTGGCATGCCGGTGGTATCTTACGATATCCTGTCGGTCGGGAATGAATCCTGGCACTGGAATTATTTCTACCATGTACATGGCACCGACGGGAATGTGGACAGGAACATACAGAATTCCGAAGCCAACCAGCACCTGGTGCCGGCAGATACATGGACCACCGTCTCGTTTGACTACCGTGACCCGGGAGATCTGAATAACAACCAGGGAGAACCCATTGATCCATCAAGGATCAATGTACTGCTGATCAACTGGCACAATACCAAACCCACCTGGCCCTTTACCAATACATCCGGAGTGATCTATTATACCAACATCCGCTTTGGAGATTCCGCGGTGTATGATGTGAAATACCCGTCAACCACCATCGATCTGGTACCCGAGCAGAGTGTCTTTGAAAATTCAGGTGATCATACCATAACCCTGACCGGGCTCTCAAACGGGGAAGGTTCTACCGATGGACTGACAGTCAGTGCTGCCAGTTCAGCACCGGCTTATATACCCGATCCCGTGATCGGCAGTATCAACCCGGATGGCACGGCGGACCTCACATTTACAGCCGCACAGGAAGCGAGGATCCGCATTACGGTAACGGTCACACATGCTACCTCGGATACCTCTGAGATCAGCTTCTTCGTGAGCGTGGTAGGCGCGGAACCTGATGGAATCGGGAACATTACCATCGATCTTACCGAGGAGCATCAGACCATCAGGGGACTTGGAACCTTTGAGAATTCGCCAAGGTTCGCCTCGCTCTATGCAGAAGATCTGGGGGCCAGTGCCGTACGCATAGGCATCATCGGACGGGGCTGGGAGGCCCAGAATGACAATAACGATCCCAATATACTGAACAAGGATGGATTTGATTACAGCTCGTTCGACTGGGATTATTACAGGGATCTGAAGGATAAGGGAGTGGAAGTATTCATCCTCACCTCCTGGAGTCCACCGGCCTGGATGAAAAGGAACCTGAGTACAAGTCACAGGGAACAGGCCAATGCCTGGGAATATACGGATAACATTCTTGAACCTTACTATTATGATGAATTTGCAGAAAGCATGGTCGCCGTGGTGAAAGCATTCAAGGAAGAGGTTGACATAGACCTGCTGGCCCTGGGTTTACAGAATGAGCCCTACTTTAATGAACCCTATCCATCGGCCATACTGAGTGGTGAAAAATTCGCTGAATTGATCACCGTAGTAGGCGATCGCTTCGCTGCCGAAGGCCTTGATCATGTTGGATTCTTCATGCCCGAACAGGTATTCGGTGGAAGCAGCTGGGGCATATACAGCAATGATGGCTACCTGGCAGCCCTGAAGGCAAATTCCGAGGCAGATGCATACGTGGATTATTTTGCCGTCCATGGATATGACCAGACCGGGGTGACCTCCGGTTTCCCGAGTTTCGCCGGTTGGACCGACCTATGGGAAAAGATACAGGATGGCGCCAATCCAAAAGAGATGTGGATGTCCGAGACCCACAGGAGTTATGACGATGACTTTGATAATGCGATAGGTGTGGCCGTAGCCATTCATGGTTCACTCTGGGCAGGCAATATCAGTTTGTGGACAAACTGGGCGTTCGAGACCATGCAGCTGTCCAATAATGAGCCGACGCCCATCTACTATATCAGCAAGAACTTCTTCAAGTATATCCGTCCGGGTGCAGTCAGGGTAACCACAGAATCGGATTATGCGGATGTTATGGCCACAGCCTTCAAGAACACGGATGGATCCACCAGCATCGTGGTTATCAACAAGGGTACTTTCGCGGCACCCATCCGGTTTGTCGGTGACAACCTGCCTGAGGAATATACCATGTACAGGACCACCGAAACAGAGAACTGCCTTGAAGTGGGTACTTATCATGCCAGTGGCGGGCCCCAGGCCATACCAGGCAATTGTGTGATTACCTTTGTTGCAGAAAGCAACAGCATGCTGACGATCGATTATGTGCCTGATGTTTACGTAGACAAGAACTCAGGAGAATCGATCGTTAATTTAAGCGGTATCTCCGACGGTGCCGGTTCAGTCGATAACCTGAGCCTCAGCTTCGAGAATGATAATCCCGGTCTGTTCAGCGCCATATCCCTGTCAGCCATTGAATCGGACGGGACGGCAAGCCTGTCATTCACGCCGGCAACCGATATGCTCGGAACGGCCAAAATCACCATTGAGGTTAGCGATAATGACCAGCACAGCAGAAAGGTTACCTTCTATATTGTCGTAGGCGAACCCAGCAGCATCATCGAGCCTGAACAAACAAAGGTGATCGTCTATCCTGTACCGGCAACAGATCAGATCAATATCAGGCTGGAAGATCCTGGATTCGAGCAGATAATGATCAGGGATCTTGCAGGAAGGGTGCTGAAACAGGCCCGGGTCACTTCAAATCTGGTAACAATAGGGATTTCCGACCTTCAAAAAGGGGTTTACCTGCTTGAACTGAGCGGGAAAGATGAGCGAAATGTGACCAGGTTTATCGTACAATAAATAGGTTGTAAAATACAAGGGATATTAAACCGGCTGCCATGAAAGGTCATAATGACAGGCAGCCGGTTTAATATCTTTGTTATATACCTTAAAAACATGAAGATTATGAGAAGATTATTCCTTCTGATATGCGTGGTATATCTGTCCGGAATATCGGGATTTGCCCAGTATCCGCCTTCCATTGGAACCCCGGCAGATGATACCCTGTTCATTAATTCGGGACAAAATTTTTTACTGATTCCCGATGTTGATGATAATGACGGACTTGTCCAGGAAATTACCTTTAATGTCACATCCTCCAATACCGGCATCCTGGAAATTGACAGTGTGGCCTATACGACAGGCCATACATTTGCCATTATCCATGTAACGGAAAAAGGTGTGATGGGATCAGTGACTGTCAGTGTCGGGGCAACGGATCCGGATGGTTCGGCCAATGCCTCTTTTGATGTTTTTGTCGGGCCCTATGACAATCCGGGCATTAATTTTGAGATACATGATATTGTATTCTGGCAACAGGTAGTACCCCTGGATGCCAATCCGGCATTTGCCATGATTGCAGAAAACGGAGAGGCACCCTATGATGAGATTGACCTTCCTTCCCTGAATCTTTCCGTCTATTCCGATTGCCAGACTTCACCCCCCTGTACAGGCACAGACTTTTTTACAGCCCTGTTTAAAGGATATGTAATTCCCCCGGCCACGGGAGATTATTATTTCTATATGTCAAGTGGTGATCAGTGCAGCATCGGGTTGAGTTCCGATGAGGATTTTGATAATGCTGCGGTGATCCTGCATTCCTCTGATGGGATAGGTACCTCAAGCGGTGAAAAGGAATGGAGGTCTGTTCAGCAATCCCTTGAAGCCGGTAAGGTATATGCCATTTATGGCACCCATTGGAATATCCACACCCTGATCGGGGGAATACTCTGGGAAGGTCCGGGCCTGGCGAAACAGTATATCCAGGGTGAGCACCTGTCCTATGTATTTGATGTGGAAAAACCCACGGTGCCTCAAAATCTCACTTTGGTAACCACCGGCATCACTGATCTGCGCATTGCCTGGAATGCAGCCACTGATGACAGGATGCTGAAAGGGTATAATGTTTATGTGAACGGTCATCTTTATAATATTGAAACAGTTACCGATACGGTTTATAACATCATGGATCTTACCGCGGATAACCGGTATTCACTCATGGTTACCTCCCTTGACATGGCAGGGAATGAATCACAGGGAAGTAATATTATCTCCGGAAAAACCTATCTGGAGGATGATACCCCACCCACAGCCCCTACTACAGTTGATGCAACTGTCATCTCGGACCTGGCCATTAAACTTGAATGGAGCGGTGCTGCTGACGGGGAAACTGAAGTCCGGGGCTATAATGTATACGTGGATGGTGAGCTCTATAATAGCGGTGAATATATTTACCAGGAGGAGCTGGTGATTATGGGACTCAGTCCCGAAACAAGCTACCAGATCGAAATAGAAACCGTGGATGCAGGATATAACCTGTCCGGTAAGAGCACACCCGTCAATATCAATACCACGGCCTTTGATCCTTTTGATACCAGTCTGACGGATAAGAAAGCAAGGCTGGTGATTCAGATGGAAAACATCGGGATCAATGAGGGACTCGGGGTGAATCCGAATTTCCTCAGCGGGGCTTTTATCGATGATCCAAATCAGGAAAAGCTGATCAGGGAACTGAAGGTGG
>LJUP01000378.1 GCA_001303955.1 Bacteroides sp. SM23_62
CAGCAGAATAATGACACCCACAATGATGACCGAAAATCCGTAGGTGATCGGGGTATATTCCGAGATCAGTTTGGCCCCTGCCGTAAAATTCAACACTACCCATCCGAACATGATGATGATGGTGATAATGGTGGCCAGGTATCCGGCAAAACGGCCCTTCATGAAAAAGAAATAATCGGGCATGGTATAAAATTTCTGTTTATCAGCAATCTTTTTAACCTTTATTCCGAAAAAATAGAATACGAATAATCCGAATACGGACCCGATGAAATACCACAATGCCCCGAGCCCATAGAGGTACACCAGAGCAGTGTATGTAAGCAGGATGGCGGCCCCGATCCTGCTTGAGAAGATGGTTGTGGTGGCCTGCAGGGATTTTAACTTACGACCCGAAATAAGAAATTCCTCCTTTTCCTGTTTTCTGCCTGTCCAGAAACCAACGATCAGGATCACAACGAAATACAGTGCGATAATTAAGTAATCGGTTAATGTGAGCATGGTGGTAAGTTTATGTTAAATATACTATAATTTTTCTACCGCCATTTTCACGACTGATCAATCAAAAAGCAGTATGGTGAAAAGTAATCAAAGCAATAATGAATATTATTGATTAACTTATAAGTTTTAATGATCCATCAAAACTGCATTAACCTTATGAGTCAAGAAATCACAGCCCAGCAATTAAATCCGGAGCAATTCATTGATGAAAAAACAAAAGAAATCATATCCATTGTTGGAGACGGCATTGCTATCAATGCGCTCTCTGGAGGGGTGGATTCTTCAACCGTAACGATGCTCGGTCACAGGGCACTTGGAAAACGTCTCAAGACCGTTTTCATTGAGAATGGTCTGATGCGTGAAGGAGAACCTGAAATGGTGGCAGCATTGTTCCGGAAACTCGGTGTCACAGTGGAGATAGTCGATGCCCGGGAAGAATTTCTCAATGCCCTCAAGGGGATCACGGATCCCGAAGAGAAACGCGAAGCTATTACCCAGACCTTCTATCGTCATGTTTTTGGCCGGATCGTTAAGGCTAGCCAGGCAAAATACCTTCTGCAGGGGACGATACTAACAGATATTGATGAGACTGTGGCAGGCATTAAACGACAGCATAATGTATTCGAACAACTCGGCATTGACCCGCTGGAGGCCTTTGGTTACCAGATCATCGAACCACTTATTCAACTTCGCAAGGACGGTGTAAGAAAGGTGGGCAGGGCCCTGGGACTTCCGGCCGGAGTGTTTGAGCGTATTCCTTTCCCCGGACCCGCACTTGCGGCACGGGTAATAGGCGAGGTGACCCGGGAAAGGCTCGATACAGTCAGGAAGGCAACCAGCATTGTGGAAGGTGCACTCAAGGATACAAAAGCGTTTCAGTATTTGGCCATCCTTCATGAAGACCGGGTGACAGGCATCACCCAGGGCAAACGGGCATTCGGCCAGCAAATCGAGGTAAGATGCTGGGATAGTGTGGATGCCCGTACAGCAACCCCCACAAAACTTGCATTCGAAAAGCTGGATAAACTTGCCAGGGAGATCATTGACCAGGTACCAGGAGTTGTCAGTGTAACATACAATATTGCTTCCAAGCCTCCATCAACGATTGAATCCGTTTGATCTTGATGGTAGCTGACAAGGCAAGCATATCTTTGGTGATATTAGCAAATTTGAATGGTCAATAAATATCAGGAGAGGTCATCTGGTGATCATGAATGCCCCGATCAATCTGAAGGACTAAATTTGCTTTCGAGTCAAATATTACAGATGGCCAATAGCGGCATGACCAGGACCTACTTCCTGCGTAAAACCCTCAGGCTGATGCTGGAATTTTTCAATGCCGATGAGGTCAACTTACTCTTACGGGTATATGATGATTCTACCCGCTTTGAGCTGATAAAATATAGTCCGGATGATTTCAGGTTTAACTTTTTTCCTCAGTTAAATAATGCAAGTCTTCATGATTATGGAACAGCATTGGATGAACATTGGAATTATATCCTTTCTGGTAACATTAATAAATCTGTATCCTTCGTCACCAAAGAAGGTGGTCTCTGGATCAGGATGCTGGATAATCAAATAATCAAAAATGACTTTATCAGAGAAATCCAGCTGGACAAATATCTTGCAGCAGGTGAACTCAAATGTCTTTTTATTACCCCTTTTCTCCTGGATAATGAAAGGATAGGGCTATTCGAATTGAAAAGCAGGAGCGAGAGATTCTTGTGTGATTTTGATATAGATTTTATTGAGACATTTGTACATACCCTGGGTATGACATTACTGAATCAGCATACACAGGCTGCATTGCAGGAACGTGTTAAGGAACTGTCTTGTCTGTATGGTATGTCCCAGATAGCAGAAACACCCTATGTCTCCCTTGATGATCTCATTTATAGTATCATGGATCTGATACCCCCTGCCTGGCAATATCCTGAAATTACCCGGACAAGAATTATCCTGGATGGCATTGATTATTCACTCCCTGACTTTGAATCAAACGATAATAAGCTGGCATCGGATATCATGATCGATAATAAAAAGCGGGGGAAAATAGAGATTATCTATACACGTGAAAGGCCAGAACTTGACGAAGGACCTTTTCTGAAAGAGGAAAGAAAACTTCTTGATACCGTAGCAAAGGAGCTGGCAATGATTATTAAGCGAAGGGAATCGGAGGAGGATAAGAATAGGTTGCAGAATCAATTGCACCATGCTGACAGGCTGGCAACCGTTGGTGAGCTTGCAGCAGGTCTGGCCCACGAGATCAATGAACCATTGGGCAGTATCCTTGGTTTTGCCCAGCTTGCAGGTAAATACCCCGGGGTACCCGACCAGGTAAAAAGGGATCTCGAAAAAATTGTAAGATCATCCCTGCACGCAAGGGAAATTGTCAAAAAAATGACGCTGTTTTCCAGACAAGTTACGGCTCAGAAAAAGCAGATCGATATCAACCAGGTTATTGAAGATAGTCTCTATTTTTATAAGTCAAGATGTCAGAAAGAAGGAATCAAACTGGATATAAAGCTCCAGCCGGATCTTCCATTTATCATTGCTGATCCGGTTCACATCAACCAGGTGGTGGTAAATATTGTGGTTAACGCCATGCAGGCTATGCCTCATGGAGGAGTGCTGAATATTAAAACCCTTACTTCGGCTGATGAGATAATGCTGATTATAAAAGATACCGGAGTGGGAATGAAAGAAGAAGTAATGGAACAGATATTTTATCCTTTTTTCACAACAAAGAAGGCCGGACAGGGACTGGGACTAGGATTATCGGTCGTGCATGGTATCATCACCGCGCATGGTGGATCTATTTCGGTTATAAGCGAGCCAGGCAAAGGGACTGAATTTAAGATATCATTACCCATTAATCTCCCAGCAGCAAGCAATACAAGTGAATAATAAAGGGATATCAGAAAAAGGACACATCCTGGTAGTCGATGATTCAAGGGATATGCTGGAAGTCCTCCACAGAAATCTGACACTTCAGGGATATACAACATATACTGTGTCAAGTGTCCCAGAAGCAGTAAAAATGCTTGGGTCAACACCCATTGACCTGGTCATTACGGATCTAAAAATGCCGGGTGTAGGGGGACTCGAACTGATCAAACATGTCAGGACCAATTATAAAAATATTGAGGTTCTGGTAATCACCGGCTATCCATCCATACAGGGTGCAGTAGATGCGGTAAAAACCGGAGCGGAAGAATACCTGGTGAAATCTTTTACCGACGAGGAGCTGTATGCAGCAGTCGAGAGAGCATTCAGCAAATTGAATATGCGCCGGGACAATCGGGTGAATTTATATTTCAAAAAGGAGACGCTCCAGGGGATCATAGGGGAATCCAAGGCCATGCAGGAAGTTTTCGATGCCATCAACAAAGTTTCATTAACCAATGCAACGGTGCTCATAACAGGTGAGAGTGGCACAGGGAAAGAACTTGTGGCCCGGGCCATTCACTATTCCAGTCCCAGGGCCGCCTATCCATTTGTGCCTGTAAATTGTGGCAGTATACCTGAGGACCTGATTGAAAGCGAATTGTTCGGACACCTCAAAGGTACTTTTACCGGAGCTATCGATACGAGAGGGGGATTCTTCCATACAGCTGATATGGGAACCATTTTTCTGGATGAAATAAGCAATACCAGCTTGTCCATGCAAATAAAATTGCTGAGAGTGCTTCAGGATCAGGAAGTTTACATGGTTGGATCGAAAAAATCCCAGAAAGTCGATGTGCGGGTTATTGCTGCTACAAATGTCAATCTGGAAAAACTGGTAACAAAGAATGAATTCCGTGAAGACCTTTTTTACAGACTCAACGTGCTGACCATCAACCTGCCTCCCCTGCGAGAAAGAGAGGACGATATTCTGCTTCTGATCAGTCATTTTGTCAAGAAATTCGCCAGGGAAGCCTCCAGGCCAATACCTAATTTCTCTGATAATGCTTTACGGGTTTTAAGAGATTACCACTGGCCTGGAAATGTAAGAGAATTACAAAACATCATCCAGCGGTTGGTCATCATGTCTGAAGAAAAACTCATTGATGTGCCGGATCTTCCTCCCATTATGCGATTTTCCGTCCTGAGTGGAGAAGGAATGAAAAGAACCCTGGCAGTAGTGGAAACTGAATACATACTGAATGTGCTGGCAAGTGTCAGCGGAAATAAATCACATGCTGCTGAAATACTTGGAATTGACCGCAAAACGCTGCGGGAAAAACTTAAAAAAGCCGGGTATTCGGATACCAGGAATGAGGAAAAATGAATCAGTGGTACAAAACTCCCCAGCATAAAACCTTTTTTAAAAATCTTTCTCCCAATTTCATATCCATACTAAAATTGTAGACTCTCCAGTTTAACCTTCTGATTTATTGATGTTTATCGCATTATCGTGCGTGCCAGCCAAGATGGTATAGGGAAAATAATCAATTCCCTGGCTTCCCTGGCACCAACATTGCCATAAGGTATATGCAATACCTGTCAGATTACCGACCCAAATTGTTTAAAGATATGTTTGATAAGAATACCAAAGGAGAAGAATCTAAAGACTTGTGTGTCACATGCAGGTATCATTCTTCATGTATTTATATCAGAAATGGTGAAGGACCGGTTCATTTTTGTGAAGAATTTGAAGTCCATCCATACCGGCACATAATCGGTTGTTCAAATCCCGTTGAATCGAAAGAGATAGAAGAAAATCCGGTTTACGGCGGTTTATGCAAGAACTGCGATAATCGGAAAACCTGTATGAATGCCAGTCCAGACAGGATTATCTGGCATTGTGAAGAATATGTTTAAAACCGAATCAGATGA
>LJUP01000074.1 GCA_001303955.1 Bacteroides sp. SM23_62
ATCGAAAACGGTACCTGCCACCGTTTCCTTCCTGAATTTCAATTTGAGTGGTGGAAAATTGCAATTATCAGGGTTTTTCCGGAAGTTTCCTCGAGCCCTGGCCTCAATACTGAGTTCAACCCTTTTACCGATGCTGTCGAAATACACAAGGGTTCCACCGTGGTATCCCGGATCCTCCCCAACATCATTCAGCAGGCTGTCAAGAGGAAGATGCAGTTCCATTTCAAGCAGGGTTTCCCTGGTAAACAGGCCGCCTTCTGTCTCCGCCTGACTTTCAACAGAGTGGCTGTTTGCATCCACATGCAGACCGCATAACAATGCAGCCAGGATGATCCATATCTGCGGACAATTTACCATAATAAATAAAGGACCTACAAGGATTAGCTGTTAAATTTAGCAATTCTTGATTAGTTAATTTTAGTCCCTTTTACCTTGAATTTATTTTTTTTTTTTAATCTTTGCTTTTTACTGTTACTCATTCCTATGATAAAGAAAATTCTTGTCGCCAACAGAGGCGAAATAGCTATCCGGGTAATGAGGTCGTGCAGGGAGATGGGGATAGCAACGGTTGCTGTATTCTCCGAAGCAGACAGATCTTCACTTCACGTCAGGTATGCCGATGAAGCTTATTTCATAGGTCCTTCCCCCTCCAATGAAAGTTATCTGGTCATTGACAGAATCATTAAAGCAGCCAAGGATTCCGGTGCGGATGCCATCCATCCCGGTTATGGCTTTTTGTCAGAAAATGCTGTCTTTTCTGACCGTTGCAAGAAGGAAGGGATTATTTTCATAGGTCCGCCCGCCCATGCCATTTCCACCATGGGTGACAAGATCACGGCACGTGAGACCATGATCGCTGCAGGTGTGCCGGTAGTACCAGGGACCAAAGAAGCCATCTCGGACGAGCAAGAGGCGGCAAAAACAGCTGCAAAAATCGGATTGCCGGTAATGATCAAAGCCTCTGCCGGAGGCGGAGGAAAAGGCATGCGGCTGGTGAAAGAGGAAAAGAACCTGCTGGATGCCATACGCGGCGCCAGATCGGAGGCCCTTTCCGCTTTCGGGGATGATTCAGTATACATAGAAAAATATATTGAATCACCTCACCACATAGAATTTCAGATTCTTGCCGACAAACATGGAAACGCTGTCCACCTTTGTGAGAGGGAATGCTCCGTACAAAGGAGGCACCAGAAGGTGATAGAGGAAACCCCTTCCCCCTTGATGACACCCGAATTGAGGGAAAAAATGGGACAGGATGCGGTGGCTGCAGCCAGGGCCGTGAACTACGAAGGTGCCGGGACCATAGAATTCCTTACGGATAACGACAGGAATTACTATTTCCTGGAAATGAATACGCGTCTTCAGGTGGAACATCCCATTACAGAAGAGGTGACCGGCGTTGACCTGGTGAAACAACAGATACTCATTGCTTCAGGCGAAAAACTCAGTTTGAGGCAGGAAGGGATCGTTCAATCAGGACATGCCATCGAATGCCGGATATACGCGGAGGATCCTGATAACCAATTCATGCCGAGTCCGGGCCGCATCAGGTACATGACAGAGCCTTCGGGTCCGGGTATCAGGACCGACGGCTATGTCTATGAAGGGTACGAAATCCCCCTCTACTATGATCCGATGATATCGAAACTGATCGCCTGGGCAGAAACACGTAGAGATGCCATTGAGCGCATGAAACGTGCACTCCGTGAATACAAGATCGGAGGCTTGAAAACCTCGATCAATTTCCTGGAGAAAGTGATGAATAACAAGGCCTTTACCGAAGGGAAATACGATACCCATTTTATAGACGAGAATATAGATAGCCTGATGGCCGCCCGTGATGGCCAGACTAACCAGGATGAAGACCTGGCCATCATAACGGCCTTCATGGACTACCATGAAAAATTACAGAAATCACAGGCATTGCAACCTTATCAGAGTAACGGGGGAAGTTCTCCCTGGAAGCATTTTGGCAGGAAACAAGGTGTAATGCGGATGTAATCCCTTTCAAATTCAATATATGTTATGTCATTAGAAATCCGGCTCGACGACCGTTTTTCAAAGGTTGAGCTTGTCAGCAAGGAAAATAACAAGCTTCAGATCAGGGTGGATGACAAGCTTTATGAGCTTGACATGATCAAGGTTCAAGAAGGGATGTATTCCATTTTACTGGAAGGTAAGTCCTACAACATCGAAATCATTGAAAAAGACAGTGCCAAGCAATACAGTGTCAATACACTTGAGAAAAGCTATGACCTTGAAATCATCGATGCGGAAACCCGTTATTTGATGAGCAGAAAGGGAAGTGATCCGGAAGATGCTGAAAATATTGTTTCTTCTCCCATGCCAGGAAAGATTGTTAAAATACCTGTTAAAGCAGGTGAAAAAGTGGAGGCCGGACAAACCGTTATCATCGTTTCCGCCATGAAGATGGAGAGTGAATACAAGGCTGGAAAAGAGGGTGTTATCAGAGAGGTACATGTCAGTGAGGGTGATACTATAGAAGGCCATCAACCACTTGTCACGATAGAATAAACCCGATTAATTTTCATCTTTCCCATATTTCAAAACACTAGTCATGAGTTCATCCCTGGAAAAGAAATTCAAAACATTTGAGATGCGCATGAAGGACGCCGAAAAAGGCGGCGGAAAAGAGAGAATTGAAAAACAGCATGCGAGCAATAAGAAAACGGCAAGGGAACGTATCGAAGCCCTGCTCGACCCGGGAAGCTTTGTTGAACTTGACAAACTGGTCATACACCGTGCCCGTGATTTCAATATGGAAAAAAACCTGATCCCAGGAGATGGAGTGGTTTCAGGGCATGGAAAGATCGATGGAAGACTGGTTTACATTTTTGCTCAGGATTTCACGGTATTTGGGGGGACTCTCAGCCGCGCCAATGCAGACAAGGTTGTCAAGGTAATGGAGCTGGCCATGAAAATGGGTGCACCCGTAATCGGATTGAATGATTCTGGCGGAGCCAGGATACAGGAAGGGGTACAGAGCCTTGCAGGATATGCTGATATCTTCCATCTTAACGTGAAATCATCAGGCGTGGTTCCGCAGATATCAGCCATTCTGGGCCCCTGTGCAGGAGGTGCCGTCTACTCCCCTGCCCTGACGGATTTCATCTTCATGGTTAAGAAGACAAGTTATATGTTCGTAACGGGTCCCGATGTGATCAAGGCGGTTACCCATGAAGATGTGACCAAAAATGAGCTTGGCGGTGCCATGACACATAATACCAAGAGTGGCGTGGCCCATTTTGCTGCTGAAGATGATGACCAGTGCATGATGATGGTACGGGAGCTGATGAGCTACCTGCCTTCCAATAACATGGAAGATCCGCCCCTGAAAGCCTGCACCGATGATATAAACCGGGAAGAAGAAAAGCTTCAGACCCTGGTTCCGGATGATCCCAACAAACCATATGACATTACCGAACTGATCGGAGCTGTTGTGGATGACGGTAATTTTCTGGAAGTCCAGCCCCATTATGCCAAAAACATTTTTGTGGGCTTTGCCAGGCTTGCCGGACAACCAGTGGGCATCGTGGCCAACCAGCCCGCGCACCTGGCAGGTGTACTGGATATTAACTCCTCTATCAAAGGAGCCCGTTTTGTGCGTTTCTGCGATGCATTCAATATTCCCCTTATCACTTTTGAAGATGTCCCGGGATTCCTTCCCGGTACCTTGCAGGAATTTGGAGGGATCATAAAACACGGTGCCAAATTGCTCTATGCATTTTCCGAAGCTACTGTACCGAAGATCACCGTTATCACCAGAAAGGCCTATGGAGGAGCCTATTGCGTGATGTCCTCCAAGCATATCGGTGCGGATGTGAACTTTGCCTATCCAACGGGTGAAATCGCTGTTATGGGATCCGAGGGGGCCGTTAATATCCTCTACCGGAATAAAATCCGTGATGAGGCAGAGCGAACAAAGGTGATCGATGAATACAAGGAGACCTTTGCCAATCCGTATAAGGCGGCTGAACTCGGTTATATAGATGAGATCATCATGCCCCGCCAGACCAGGTCAAAACTCGTCCAGGCCCTGGAAATGACACGGAATAAAACCGAAATAAAACCACCGAAAAAGCACGGGAACATACCCCTCTAAGGTCCTACTCATATCTCAGCGATTCCACCGGATTGCTGCGGGCGGCCCGCCAGGTCTGCCAGCTAACGGTCAGTATGGTCACCAGGATGGAGGCCGTGGCTGCCAGGGCGAATATCCACCAGTCCAGCGAAGTCCTGTAGGCAAACCTTTCCAGCCAGTGGTTCATAAAATACCAGCCCAGGGGGATTCCCAGCACAATCCCGGACATGACCCATTTCAGGAAATCTGTATTCAGCAGTCGCAGAATATCGAATGTAGAAGCGCCGTGGACCTTACGGATGCCTATCTCACGTATGCGGCTTCGTGTACTGAATTCAGCCATACCGAACAGGCCCATGCAGGAGAGCATAACAGCAAAAATTGACAGCAGACGGATGGATTGGGCGCGTTTTTCCTCCTGCCGGTAATGAGATGCCAGCCATTCATCATAGAATTCGTATGTAAAGGCAAATCCGGGGGCTTTTTTTTCGAAAATCTTACGGATTCTATCAATGGAACCGGAGATGTTCACCCCCTGGTGAAACCTTATATTGAGGTGTGAAACATCCTTTTCATTTCGTATCTGCAGGTTTCCGATCGTTTCATAAAGATCCTTGAAGTGAAAATCCCCAATGACCCCAACCACCTCACTGCCAAATATACTCCTGTTTTCCACCGAATCCCATCCCCCGACGTCCTCCAGCATGGTCTGATTGATCAGGCTGACATTGGTCTCTTCCCCCTCCCTGATATTCCTTCCATGCAGGATATCCAGCTGAAAAGTGTGAATGAACCGGTGATCAGATGCGATTTGCGATGCTTCCAGTCCCTCATTGCTTGAATAATTCCATATGGCACCCGGAGTGCCGTGGGTGGCACATATATTTTTAACACTTGCCAGTTTTGAAATCTCCTCTACCAGCGCGGGCACATTATTCTTTATCCGCCAGTGCACGGCGATACGTACCAAAAGTTCGGTATTGTATCCAAGATCCTTTTGCTGCACGTATTTTACCTGCTTTAGCAGCGTCAGCAGGCAGATGATCAGGGTGACCATGGCAGTGAGCTGTATGACTGTCAATACCCTTCTGATATCAAAGGATTCACGGATGCTGACCACCTGTTTTAAAAGCATCAGCCTAGGTTGCAGCTTGAGGATGGCGACGGCGGGATAAATTCCTGACAGCATGGCAATGACCATGAGGCCAGCCAGGACCAGCAACAGGGTTACAGGTTCATACAGTAATTGCGAAACCAGCATATCCTTGCCAAGGATTTTACTTAGCACAGGCCTCAGCAAGATGATCAGTACCAGGGACAGAACAAGTGCCAGCAAGACCTGATAAAATGCTTCACGGAGGAACTGGAAGATCAGATGCAGCCGGTCGGCCCCGAATACCTGTTTAACACCCAGTTCATGGAGCCGGCCGGTGCTCTGGGCAATGGTCAGGTTAATATAGTTAAAAACGGAAAGGAAAAGGATGACCAGGGAGAGCCAGCTGAGCAGCCTGATCAGCTTGACATTGGCATGGATAAGATTATCTTGCGGCATACTTACATCGAAATAGACATCTCTGAATGGCTGGAGTTTATATTCGCCTTCCAGCCATTCCATGTCAAAGGGATCAATGGCCGTGGATATTTCATTTGACATGTCTCCCGCTTTGTTGCTGCTACCCGTACATCTTCCTTGTGCGATACATTCAGTATCTCGCCCAGGGGATCTTTATCTCCGAAGATTCTCCTGGCGCAACTTTCCGTTAGCACTGCCTGGTAAGGGTCCTTAAAAATATCCTCCAGGATTCCTTTGACAAATACGGTTGAAAAAACCTTGAAGAAACTGCTGTCGGTATGTATTATATTTACCTGGTGGTTCTCCTCGTTCCAGATCACCGGGTCCATGCCGATGTTGACATTGGTAGCGGCCAGCACCTGGGGGAAATCAGATTCAAGCTTTTGCCTGGCCTGTTCCGGAACAAATGTACCGTTTTGTGTATGGATGATCCTGTATATCCGGTCCACGTCAGGGATGGAACGGTCATACTGTTTTTCAGCGCGGATAAAGGAGAGCAGAAGTATAACGACTGACAAACTGATGGAAAATCCCCGATCGAGATCAGGGAAAAGATTTTATTGCGAACCAGGATCCGGTAATAGATGTTAAATATCTTCATGTGGTTTTATAAAAATACACAAAACCGACTATCCTGAAGTTAATACCTGGTTAATGGTTAGTTAATGCCTTTAAAATGAAAGGTAAAGAATGGGGAACTGTGAAAAATATATTCTACTGAACGTTATAAAACACAAATGGGAACTTTCTCTTTCGAAAAAGCTCCCATTCCACTATCTGTCAACCGTAGTTAGCAAATAGTGCCAAGCTACAGTTATTATGACCGTTCCATCAGTTTGCCAATCCGAAGATTGACTCTTTATGAAACCCGGATCCGTTTCTGTCAAACCCTCTCGGGTCTGCTTCCCCCGGACCTCTTCTGACCAGGCTGATCCGATCGTAAGAGTCCGAAGACTCTGGCGATTGGTTCGGGATGCAGCAGGTGGTCGTCCTCTCGGATGGCTCCTTGCTGTATCCACCTGGTAAGCCAGCTTTTCAAAGATCGGTTCTCTCGAACCTTGCCCTGAAGAGATGGAGCAACTTCAACATCCTCCGAAGAGGGTAGTTTACGCTGCCTGTCTTTCCTGGTGAGATCTTTCAGAGGCAGGTCCTCACGGTCCTGTTCTTTTCCAGATCCGGCTCAGATTGTTCTTTCCGAAGAAAGACCAACCTGGGCTTTTTACCCCGGGAGAGAAGCCTTTTATCTCTCACTTGGTAAGACAAACATAAGCTGAAATATGTCAGATTACAAATATTTAGATCTGTTTATCTCAACAGAGTATAAACAGTAGTTATTAACAATTTGTTAATAAGACCTTGTTATCCGATTAACATTTAATCATCGGTAATGACCGAGGATCCTGAAAGCCTGTATTATGGCCAGGACAAAGAAGAGAACAGCAATGATGCGGTTGAGCCAAAGTGCTATGAATGAGGATCTTTCAGAAATATATTGGCTCAACCTTGCGTACATCCACAGCGTGCCATATCTTCCTAAAAATACACCTGCCAGGAAAATGCCAACCGCAGAAATACTGAAATCAAAGCCAACCGTACTTTCACAATAAGCCACGACCAGGATCCAGAAAGGAAGGGCAGGTATATTCAGAAAACTGATCAGCACCCCTTTTAGAAATTCCGGTACTTCTCTTCTATTGTTTTCGGCCATGTGGGTTGTATTTCTTTTCAGCAGGAAATACAATCCGATCAGGACAAAAGCCAGTACAACGGTAAGCTGTATATACATATTTGATTGAATATGTCTGGTGATCAGCCAGCTGAAATAAATGGCCAGCAAGGGTTTGATCAGTTCCATGATGGAAGCAGCAGAGGCCAGGACCATGGCAGCCCTGAGATTTTTACTTACCGATGTATTGACGACCAGGAGATTTACAGGTCCGAGAGGAATGGTACCCAGTATACCTGCCACCAGACCGAGAAACAGATGCAGGATATAATTCATGTGAAAGTTATAAGCTGAAATCTAAGATAATGTTTTTTTTCTTTGCCGGGGATAAAGATGATTTTTAAGATCCACCGTGAACATGCTGAAAGAGGCATATGGTATCCCTTCCTTGTGATTCATCCTGCTGATCCTGTAGATGATCTTCATGTGTCTGGTGATATCCCTGTATGCCTGGAGCAAACGGTAATCCGGATCATAGATATGAGCCGGTTCGGAATTTACCCCGTTCAGTTCCAGGATACTGATACCTTTTCCCCGATAGAGATCTTCAAGGTCTTTCACTTTGATATCAAACCGTCCGTAATCAAATCCGGGAATATCCGAGGCGATCCCGGAAAATACACTCAGCATCTGGTCATTGATAAGCTGGTTACCATCCAGGAAGCAGGTTCCCCGGTTATGGTTCCCGATCGGTTCCAGCAAGATTTCCTCTCCCTCGGGTATGATCTCGTCCAGCCGATCCTGATACTTGCGATGCAGGTATTTACGGTTAAGCTGTACCCTTATATTTTCCTTCATCAGACTTCGCAGCGTTCTTTTACCGTCACCCCTTACCTTAAGGAAATCCCTGATAACCACACTGGTCACTTCCTCAGCAGATCCATCAGGGTATTTGTAATATAACACTCCCAGTTCCATGGGATAGGAAATATATTCCTGCAGGATGATATTTCCCTTCTGTGCGGCAAGATATGCCTGGAGTCCGTGTAGATCCACCACCAGTTCGACCCCTTTTCCCCTTTCCCCTATATCCGGTTTAACCACCATTGGAAAATCCAGTCCGGCCGCTGTTATTAATGCTCTCAGATCATAGGTACTGCTATCATGGGGGATCCTGATTCCCCGGGGTGTATAATCAGGATTGATCCGGGTAAGGATATCAAACTTGAGCATGTCAAAGGCCCCGCCATATTTCATGCCTGGATTAGCAGCCGTAAAATAGGTAAAGGAACCGGCCCTCAGGGCCAGGTAAAGGCCATAGAAGTACATGGGGAGGTAGAACAGCCAGAACGGCCAGAATTCATACCTGACAATCCGGGTGAGAAAAAACTTGATTCCGGTCGACATATGCATCCAATTGCTCCGGATATAAAAATAATCAACTTATTTTTATGATTTTTGTTCATTTGGATAGTTCGAAGATCCCTCCCACCTATGGAGCAAATCAAACAGGCCACACTCGAGATCATTGACCAGATGAAGGACCTGGCTGAAAAATTGTCGCAGGATGATTTCACCAGGCCATTACCGGTACTTTTGGAGCATTCTATTGGTAAGCATTACAGGCATATCATCGAGTTTTACGAAGAGATGATTGCCGGGGCGGTAGAAGGAGAGATCAATTACGACAACAGGAAACATGATCCTGCACTTGAACAGAGCAGGGAAAAATGCCTGGAAAGGCTTGAGGGGATCAGGCATGCTATCGCGTTAGAACCTTCGATGACATTAAAACTCGCAGGGAGTTATACAAGGGAAGCCGATATAAGATTCACCCTTCTTACCAATTATGAGCGTGAGCTGGTTTATAATATTGAACATGCCATCCATCATATGGCCATCATCCGTATAGCGCTGCAGCATGAATTCCCGGACCTCCCGGTAAGTAAAGAATTCGGATATGCCTACTCAACGCTGAAACATATGCAGAAGTAATGTGTACCGTCACCTATCTCCCATTACCTGAACAGGGCTTTATCGTCACATCGACCAGGGATGAAAAAACCATCCGGAAGCCGGCCCTGCCACCGGAGAAATATAATGTTCACGGCAGACAGGTATACTTTCCCAGGGATACTGATGCCGGCGGGACCTGGATCTCCGCTTCCCCTGGCGGCCATACCCTGTGCCTCTTGAATGGCTGATTTGTAAAGCACGAATCCAATCCGCCCTACCGCAAAAGCAGGGGACTGGTCCTGCTGGATTTTTACCGGTCCAATGATATTGCCGGTTTCAGGGATCATTATGATTTTAACGGGATTGAACCCTTTACCTTGCTCATCAGGAATTTTCACGGGACCGTCCAGGGTGTGGCGGGCACGCAGTTTGAAGAGCTCCGCTGGGATGGGGAGCAGGTCCATCATACAGCATTGAACCCGGAGAGGCCTGCCATTTGGTCCTCTGTTACCCTCTATACTGCCGAGGTCATCAGCCAGCGTAATCAATGGTTTGAGCAGTGGCTCGCTGGGGACCCTGAATTCACTGTCGGATCCGCTGTAAATTTTCACAAGACGGCAGGCACAGGTAATTTTCAGAATGATATCCTGATGAACCGTGATGATGTGGTCCGGACCGTCAGTATTACCTCTATTTTAAGGGATCCTGCCCGGCATGAGTACTACTATGAAGATGTGATCAATCAACAAAGGCATTCAGGCAAAATACCACTTACACGCCTTACATAATTACCCTGAAGTTTGTGCCTGGAAATGAGTAGAAGAAAAACCGGGGTGCCGCTCTCGCAAACACCCCGGTACCCCTAAACCTAATCTTAAGTATCTTTCCGGGTAATTATTTTTGTTTGATTGTACAGCCTATGGCCTTGGTTGAGTTTGGATCGGGATTTTTTCCCGCCAGCAGTGCATCAACCGCATTTGCCAGGTATGCCTGTTCAACAGCTGAAGCGTCCTGGTAATTGTCATCAATGGCACCGATATATTTTACAATCAGATCCCCGCGATCCTTCTGAAGCACGTAGATATGCGGCGTTCGTGTAGCCCCGTAGGTCTTGAAAACCTCATACCTGGCATCCTTCAGGTAAGGAAAGGTAAATCCTTTCTCCTCGGCCCGCTTTTTCATTCCTTCGATGTTGTCCTCCGATTTGAGGTCAACATCATTGGGATTAATAGCCACCACAGGGTATCCTTTGGCCTTGTAATTTTTATCGAGCGCAATGAGCCGGTCCTGGTAGGCCTTTGCATAAGGGCATCCGTTACAGGTAAAAACTACAATGAATCCCTTTGCATCATCAAAATCAGCAAGGCTGACATATTTCCCATCGACATTCTGCAATTTGAAATCCTCTGCTTTGTCCCCTACTTTATATCCGGCACCCAGCACGAGTGAAAATGCCAGGAAGGCAAATGTTCCGAGTAAAAAGATCTTTTTCATTTTGTTTTGATTTTTTGTTCAACGATTCCTTTTAAATCATCATAGTCGTAAGCACCTTCGCGAAAGGTCCGGTCCCTCCTATGATAAATCACTGTTGCCGGAATAGACCCTGACCACGAGGGATCTACCCTGTCTATCCAATTATTGGCATCCGGATCATTTAAAACAATTACTTCTGACCGGATCTGATGCTGCTCGAGAAACGGAACCAGTCTTGATTCGATCTGCCTCGGAAAATCGAGGCTGACCAGCAGGACTTTCACCTTCTGATGCCTGAATTCCTCTCCTATCCTTTCAAAAGCAGGTAATTCCTCCACGCAGGGAGTACACCAGCTGGCCCAGAAATTCACCAGGTATGTGGTGTCATTCTGAAAATGTAAATGAGGTTCAAAATCATTGAATGTAAGCACCCTTGGCTGATGCTTAAGAGTATAAGAACTTAGTAACCAAATAATAACTAAACCTGTTATGGTAATGATTCCGAACCTCATTTATTCATCGCTATTCCTTGCTTACAAATATAATAGAATTTTAATATCTGTATTTCTTTTTAACACAGCTTTAACAATTCTCTCTGGGATCAGGATGAAGGGACTGCAGGTAATTTTACTTTTGAAGATATTTTTTAAGTTCCTCAGGGATCTTAAAATAGGTGTAGCGATGCGAATGCTCGCCGGTGGCGGAGACTGTTTTGTCCCCGGCTACCTGGTAGGTACTTTTTTCACCGGCAATGCGTGAGAAGTATACATCATATTCCTTCCTGTCCTTATCGATCATGATCACATGAACCAGGTTCTTATCGAACCTGGATTGCAGGTAATGCTGGCACATCGGACAATAAAAATCAATCGGATCCCCCGCTGTGAATTTAAAGGAAGGATGTTTTATACTGGAATAGTTCCCGATTTCAGGATGCAGCAATAACAGTCCCCTTTTATCCTGGCGGTTCTTGGCAGACAGTATAATGTAATCCCCAACCATAAGATGACCTTGACATTCCGGACAGACATAGTATTTTTGCATAGGCACCTCCCTTCATTGATGTTGCTGGTATAATTTACGATTTCAGGTGAGGAAAGTCAAGACTTATGCTCGAATTATTATAACAGTTTTCCATCATCGTAAGCGTATGGTTTTACCAATTCAGGTACATTCTTGTCCACACCACGCTTGGATATCAGTTTGGAGATGGTATGAAACCGCATCTCCTTTTCATCCACAGGCTTAAGGTGTTTCACTGCATCCTCCCCTGACAGGCCAGGATCAATCCAGGCATTCTCTGTCCCCTCCGGCAGGATGACCGGCATACGTTTTTTGGAATTATGGATTTTTTCCATCAGTGGATTTGCGGCCATTGTGATGATTGAGCAGGTTTGGATGACCTCCCCGGTCTCCCGGTCTGTCCAGTCATCGTATAATCCGGCCATGGCCATCGGCGGTTCACCATCCAGGTAGATATAATGGGGGATCTTTTCATTACTGCGATGCTGCCATTCATAAAATCCACGACACAGGACAAGACATCTTTTTGATTTTACCGCTCCCCTGAATGAGGGTTTTTCACGAATGGTCTCGGCACGGGCATTGAAAGTCTTCAGCCGGATCTCGGATGCAGCTTTCGAATCCCTGACCCAGAACGGGATGAGTCCCCATTTAACCAGGTTTATCACTTCCGGATCTTCCGTTTGAATCACAGGAAGTTCGGGAATTTCAAAGGCATTAAAATAATACCCGGGGCGATAGGAGGACGGGTCACGGAATTTCGCTCCGAAGCGCTTTTCCAGTGCATTCCGGGTAAGATTGATATTGACCGTAAAACACATTCCAGATTTGTTTTTAATTTAATTCCCAGAGTGAATTCACAAAATATTTCCTTTTATCAAAAAAATTTTCGGTTATGCGGAAACCGGTACGGACTGCAAAGTTCTCTATATCTTCCAGGCTGTATTTCTGTGAGATTTCCATAAAAATGGGTTCGTCCTTTTCAAAGCCAATCGTGGTGGGAATCGCACCGATACTTACCTGTTGTTTCCTGCGGCTTACCAGGTAGCTTTTCGCTGCACCATTGTCGGGATCATATACTGGATGATGATAGAATTCCCCGACCTCAAAATCCGCATCCAGTTCCCTGTTGATCCTTCTTAGCAGGTTCATGTTAAATTCCCGTGTAACTCCCTTACTGTCATTGTAGGCTGCCAGGATAACGGCTGGATCCTTCTTGAGGTCAAATCCTGTGATAAGTTGATCACCAGGCTGGAGTATATCCGCCAGTCGTCCGAAAAAATCATCCGTTTCCCGCTTGGTAAAATTCCCAATGTTTGATCCCAGAAAAAGAAGAACCTTTTTACAGGTGCTTTTCAGGCTGATCGCTTCCACAGCCTCAAAATACTCAAGATTCATGGGAGCGAAGGAAAGCTGCGGCAGGCTGTGAGCCAGGTCTTCGGCCAATTGATCGAGGACGCTGCCGGAAATATCAATCGGGTTGTATTCAAAAGCCACTTTCTGAGCCAGGAAATACTCCAGCAGCGCCTTGGTCTTATAGGCATCCCCGGCACCGAATTCCACCAGGTGGAATAGATCACAGTCACTTACAAAATGTTCCAGCAATGCAGCCCTGTGAGTTGACATAATCTCAAATTCACAATCTGTAAGATAGTATTCATCCAGCGCCATGATTTGCTGAAAGAGCTTATCCCCCGCTTCATCGTAGAAGTATTTTGATAAGAGGAACTTGGGACTGGAAGTCAGTCCCCTTTTTACATCTTCCATGAATTGTTTATCCATGATTTATCGGGGGATTCCCATCCTCAACCGGTTGTGCGGCTAAGATTTCTGCCATGATCACTAAAAGGATATTCCAAGACTGATGATGATCTGCCTGACCCGGCTGTCAAAATTGACTGTCTGTCCTCCTATGTCGATATGGTCTCCCAGTTTTGTAAGGTTCCCTTCATACCGCAGGTCAATGCTGATTTTCCAGATATCCGCGCCTGCCCCGAGCTGGTATCCGAAGGTGGCGGATTTAAGCGTTGTCTCATATCCGGTGATATCCGTAAGATCTGATTGGTCGGAGATAATGATGCTTCCCACTGGTCCCAGTCCCAGCCGGAAGGTCCCCAGTTTCGCCCCGACCAGTACAGGAATATCCATCCGGCCAATCTTCTGCTTGACCAGCTGTTGAGCGGTACCGGCACCGGAGATATCCTCCACCTTGTATTCACTTGAAATCGATGAAAAGTATAGTTCCGGCTGAATGAATATACCTACCAGTGAGGCCCTTAGAAACCCTCCTACATGATATCCCAGGTTACCGCTTGCGGCAGGATTGATTCGATAATCATCCGTCAGTACCTCACTCGCTTTTACATTTGATATGTTCAGGCCACCCTTGATGCCAAAATCGATTTGGGCAGATAGGTTCACAAAAATAATGGCCAGACTCGAGATCAGGATCATTCTTTTCATGTGATTGAATTTTAAGCATTATATATATCTCTAAACTTAAAATATATATCTGTTATTATCAAACCGGTGTAAAACTAAGAAGCAAATTCTATATTTGTGTCTTCAAAATATCCGGTATTCCAATCCGTCTATCAACCCATGAGATCCCAGATACGGCTCATTTTTCTTGTCTTTGTTGCCTTCATCCTACTGGTTGACGGGATTACTTTTGTCGGTTTGGCAGGGGATTTTTCCGTCATCTTGCATCCCCTTACCCTGGCCGGATTCTGGGTTGTTACCCTGGTATTTCTTGCAAGGCTGGCGGTCTATGGCCGGACATTCCTCTCCAACAGCAAGCCAGGATTTTTCTCAGGATTTTATGTCTTCACCGGTTTCTTCCTCGCCTTTTATGTGCCCAAGCTATTTTATATTGCCTTCCTCATCGCGGAATTTGCTTTAAAACCGCTGATCTATCCTGTTTTGCTGCTGGTAGCCGAACCATCGCCGTTCGGGGAATTCCTGGGGACCGGTCCCCTGAATACCATCTCCATGCTGGCCATCCCCTTCTCTGCCTTTTGCATGCTGGTTATTTTCTGGGGAATGCTTTTCGGGCGTTTTAATTTCAAGGTAAGGCATTCCGAGATCTTTTGCCCGGACCTGCCAACGGCATTTGACGGATACCGTCTCGTCCACATTTCGGATCTCCACCTGGGAAGCCTTTATGGGCACCAGGAAAAACTCGGGAAAGCCCTCAGCCTGATCAACAATGAATCGCCCGACCTGATCCTTTTTACAGGAGACCTGGTGAATAACCTGGCTGAGGAAACAATAGGTTGGGAAGATTTGCTGGCTGGCCTTCAGGCAAGGGATGGAAAATATGCCATCCTGGGTAACCATGATTACGGGGAATACTACGATTGGCCCGATGAAATGGCCCATCAGGAAAACATGCAGAAGTTGATCAGGGCACACGAAGAAGCAGGATTTACACTGTTGCTCAACCGTTCGCAAAAGATCTCCAGGGGTAATGAGAACATCTTCCTGGCAGGTGTGGAGAACTGGGGACTGCCGCCTTTCAAGCAATATGGTGACCTGGCAAAAGCCCTGCAGGATATACCGGATACAGGGTTTAAAATATTACTCTCACACGATCCCTCCCACTGGGATGCAGAGGTGACAGGCCGGACGAATGTACACCTTACCCTCTCAGGTCATACGCATGGTATGCAGTTCGGGATCAGGACAGGGAAATTCAGGTGGAGCCCGATCCAAACAAAATATCCCCGCTGGGTTGGTCTCTACCAGCAGGGATATCAATACTTATATGTAAACCCGGGTCTGGGTTATATAGGTTATGCCGGAAGGATCTGGATCCCTCCGGAGATCACCGTTATCACGTTGAAAAAGTCTATTTCTTGAAGTGGCCGGACATGTATAATGCAGCACCCATGAGTCCGGCGTCCTTAAGCAACATACTCATGGCTGTTTGGTCACCACCAGCTGCACCCGGAACATCCATGATCAGGATGATCAGCAGTAAAAGCAGCGCCAGCAGCAGGGTGGCAAGCCTTGTGTATAACTTTATGATAATGCTTATCCCTGCTGCAATCAGTCCGAGTCCGGATATATAGACCAGCAGTTTCGGTGCCGGCACCCATCCAGGCATCCAGCCGGCCATCATATCAGTATCGCTAAAATGGAAAAATCCAAATACCAGGAATATCAAACCGAAAATAATCCTGCCCGTGTTGGATGTTAATGTCTTCATAAACAAACAGTTTTGGTTTGTAATACACCGAAACTAGATAAATAAAAGACCAGGCAGTCTTAAATATTTGTGAATTAACTACTGGTTAACAGAGGCAAATTCAGAGATCGAGTTCAGAAAACTGGGTAAGTTCCTGCAGGTATCCCCCTTCCACGAGCCTGGTAAAATGCTTAATTTCGATATTTCCCCTGAGATCAATAACCGTAAAGTTTTCATCGGCGTTCATCATCAGGATGGCCTCCCTGACCATACCGTCCTTTTCCTGGATACGGATAAACATATCATCGCCACCTGACTGCAGGCGGAAAAGATCCTGGAATTCGTTTCTGGTAGTAAAATCAGTCACCACCGTGCCAAGATCATCTTTCAGGTCCCCGGTCCCTGATCCCTCCTCTATAATCAGCATGCTGAATGAGGATAATTCTCGCATCAAACCTTTCAATTCGACCTGTTCCGGATCGTCCTGGTCCAGCACCAGGCTGAGCAGTCCGGGCGGGAAACCGATGGCCACTACCCCATCTTTATTTCGGTAATGGTCAAAAATGGTTTTGAATGACCTGGTTTTTTCCAGGTTTGAACTGCACCCGGACATGCAGGATAGCAGGAAAAACAGTAAAAGGCAGCTTCCCGGAGAAATCAGTTTGTGCTTCATCAAGCGTCTTATTTACTTTTCTTCCAGGTTTTCAAGCTCTTCCATCCCTTCAATATCCATGGCCTTTGACAATTTGGCAATGGTATTCAGGTCTATTTCGCCGGTGATGGCAATTAGGGCATTGTCATCATCCCCGCTCACGATCAACAACAGTTCAACAATCACTCCGCTTTCTTCCCTTGCCAGGAAGATTACATCAGATTCACTGTCCTTGACAACCATCAATTCCTCATATTTCTCTCGTGGCAGATCTTTCATGATCTCATCATAGAAATTGATCCCCTTGGGACTGCCATCTTCGCTGGCCAGGATTTTAATGCCGGTGAGTTTTCCAAATACCTTCTGTACTTCTTCAATCTCTTCGTCTTCTGCCCCTTCCAGGTCAGCAAACATGTTGAACATGTATTTGGAAATATAAACAGTGGTAAAGCCTTCCTGTCCCGCATATTTATCAAAAACCCGGTCGATGGATTTGTTCTGTGCAAATACAGCAGCAGCAAACCCAATCAAACAAATGATAAAAAACATTCTTTTCATAACTTCATTATTTTGATAATAATTCTTTTGTCCTTTCTATGGTTGAAAAATATTCAAGTTTTTGCAATCCGGTACCTATGGAGAATACCGGTTGCACAAATTGCTTTCCTGATTCAAGTTTTTTAATATTTTGAAGCGGTTCTGTTCCGGTGTTCATCTTATCAGAGACGAAATAAAGTACACGTTTTGCTTCCGCATAAGCCAGGTAGGGATCTTCAAAAGTATCTCCTGTAGCCTGAAGCGAGGGCCTTTTTCTGATCTGGGAATCGAGAAACAGGGCCAGCAACAAGAGGATGACTGCTGCTGCACCACTGATCCAGTAATACCTCCATTTGGTAAAGGCAGTTATGGATCTTCCCGTTTTCCCATCAATCATATCCTCCAGCCTGTGTTGCAGATGATCTGGTAATCCTCCTTCCTGCTGCATCCTGAAGAAACCGAAAAGCTCGGCATCGGCCGCAAGATGTTCAGGCACATCTCCGGTGGCGAAGAATTCACGGAGCACACCTTCCTCCGCAATACTCGTTTCACCGCGGTAGTACCTGGCAAGCAATGCTTCAATGCTGTTCATATGTTCCATGACTGATACATCTTTTGAATGGTTTCCCTTACTTTCTTCCTGGCCCTTGAAATATTCACCCTTATGGCATTTATTTCAAGCCCTGTGATGTCTGCTATCTCCTCGTATTCGAGTCCCTCAACATCCCTCATCTGCAACAGTGTTTTCTGCTGTTCCGGTAAACGACCGATGATCTGGTTTACCCTTTCCATGGTGTCTTTCTGCTCCAGTCTGCTCTCCGGGTCAAGGCTGTGATCAGCTTCATCATAACGGTACGATCCTTCCTCTCTGTCATCATAGTACTTTGGCTTCTTTAGCTTGATCTTATCCAGGCAGAGATTTCTCGTCATCCGGAAGGCAAATGCCTCCATGCTTTTGATATATCCAAGCTCGTCCTTTTTGTCCCACAACTTCAGCCAGATCTCCTGGACCACATCCTCCGCATCATGCTCATTGCTCAACAAGCGGTTTGCATACTTGAATATTTTATGGCTAACCGGTAATACCCTTTCTTTGAATTCCTTTGCGTCCATATATTTCGTCCGGGGAATTTCTCAAAGTTAGCCATCTTTCAGGAACCGTTCTGCCTAATTGTCAAAGATTTCATCCAACTTGTCAAGACCATCCAGGCCTTCCAGCGCTTCCAGGTCATCCATGGTAAAATTACCCTCAACCG
>LJUP01000379.1 GCA_001303955.1 Bacteroides sp. SM23_62
TATCTTTACTGCAGGCAGAAGGGGTTATGGCCGCTGGAAGTATCGGGCCACGATCCGCGCATTGAGCCTGACTGGTTCCGGTCATATGAACCGCTGCAAAATGTCACAGGCAAATATCCTCCCACCATTTTACTCCATGGGGAAATAGATACAGATGTTCCTTTCTGGCAATCGGTAAAGATGGCCGGGAAACTTGAAAAGCTGGGCATTCCATATGAACTGCTTACCCACCCGGATTGGCAGCATGGTTTCGACAGGAACTGGGATGACCCGTCCGTTAAAGCAACATTTGAAAAAATCCTCTCTTTCCTGGAAGAACACTTGAAATAAGGAATCAAATCAAGGAATGATGAAAATATATTTATACGCCCTGCCTGCCATTATTTTATTGCTGCCGGGTTGTCATGGTAATGTAATAAATGATCCCTTTCAACAAGCCGCCTGGATTGGCGGGCCGGAAGTTGGTCCGATTCCTGACTCCCTCATGTACGGTGATCATCCTGCCCCATTATTCCGCAAAGGGTTCTCCGTTAAAAAAGAGCTTCAATCTGCCACACTGTACATCACTGCTGCCGGCTATTACAGGGCATTTATAAACGGGGAGGATATCGGTACAAATTGTCTTGATCCGGCATGGACCGATTACAGCAAAAGGATATACTATGCTGAATACGATATTACAGCCCAGGTCAAAAGGGGTGAAAACTGTATCGGGACAACGCTTGGGAATGGATTCTATAATCCCCTGCCCCTAAAGATGTGGGGGCGCCGCAACCTGAGGGATCACCTGCCCGTTGGACAACCGGTTTTTATCGCCAGGTTGGAGCTGAAATTCACCAATGGCACAAACCAGGAAATCATCACAGATAGAACATGGAAATATGCTTACGGTCCAATTCTCAGAAACAATGTTTATCTGGGAGAAGCATATGATGGCAGAAAAGAGAGATCAGGATGGAATTTCGCTGGATTTGATGATGCAAGCTGGCGACCTTCAGTAATCAAGGATGGGCCAGGAGGTCAGCTGCAAAAGGCATTCTTCCCCCCCGTAAAGTCAACGGGCATTATAGAACCGGTGGGTATTTCATCACCTGCAGAGCACATTTATATTACAGATATGGGCAGGAATTTTACCGGGCTCTACCGGATAAAACTCAAAGGTGAGCGAGGCGATACCGTGACTTTCCGGTTTGGAGAAAGGCTTTATGAAAACGGGGAACTGAACCCGATGACCACGGTTTGCGGACAAATCAAGAAAGAAGGTATGGGGGGACCCGGAGCTCCGGCCATTGCATGGCAGACCGACAGCTATATTTTTGGGGACAGGCAGGATGTATGGTACAGTCCCACTTTCACCTTTCATACATACCGCTATATGGAAATATCCGGATTGAAGGAAAAGCCTGAACTGACAGATATTCAGGGCCTTATTGTCCATACTGCCGTAGATACCAGTAACCATTTCACCTGCTCATCCGGGCTGATCAATACCATTCAGCAGGCCTGCCGGCGAACTTTCCTGGCAAACCTGATAAGCGTACAATCTGATTGCCCGGCCCGGGAGAAATTCGGTTATGGGGGCGATCTGAATGCCACTGCTGAATCTTTCATCCATAATTTCGACATGCAGGCCTTCTATCGTAAGACTATATATGACTGGGTTGACGCTATCAATGACTCGATTTTCATAGATACGGCGCCTTTCGTTGGGATCAGGTACTGTGGAATCAGCTGGGAATCTGCATTCCTCATTACACAATATTATTTGTATCAGTATTACGACGATATTGAGATTGTTAAGGAATTATATGATTTCAACCTTAAATGGATGGAGAAGGTTGCAAGGATCCATCCGGATCCCATTGTGGATAATGGATTGAGCGATCATGAATCACTCGAGCCGGTTCCTGTGGAGTTGATCGGGACATCTCATTATCTTCAGTGTGCGCGGATCATGCAAAAATTCGCGGCACTGATGGGTGATGGGGAAAACCAGGAACGCTTTGAGCACCTGGCCAGTGATCTACATAAAAACATGCTGGAGATGTTCTGGCGGAAACCGGTCCCCGGACCCATTAACCGGCAAACCCTGTTCTCCACCTTATTGTATCATGACATAATTCCTGCAGATGAGCAGGACGCCGCCATTGATTCTCTTGTCAAAGCCTTGGAGGCAGACCCGTCAGGTCATTTCACCACCGGTATTTTCGGAACCAAATATATACTGGAAACATTGTCAGCCTATGGGCTCCCGGAAAAAGTTTTCAGTGTTGTGAACAGCAGGGTTTTCCCTGGATGGGGCTACATGATTGACCGGGGAGCTACAACAATATGGGAAACCTGGAAAGAGAGTGATAATATATACTCCAACTGCCATCCCATGTTCGGATCAGTAACTGAATGGCTGTATAGATGGCTTGCCGGTATCAGGCCCCTTCCTGATCATCCCGGATTTGAAAGGTTTACCATTGCCCCTCTCCTGCCCGCCGGACTTGATCATGTAAAATGCTCCTATCATTCGCCACACGGAAAGATTGTATCAAACTGGAGAAATGAGGGAACCGGCAAACAGGTATTTGAGATTACCATACCCGGAGGCAGCAGTGCATTGGTCAGGTTGCCCGTGAGCGAGCATCAAAGAATTAAACTCAGTGAGAAAAGCGGCCGGGATTCATATACCCCCAGAAGAGATGGGGCAAACCACATTTTATTTGAATTGGGACCGGGAGCATATACAATCTCGGTAGAGGATTCAAATCCATAGTCTATTACCTATTTTTTTCATAACTTATGAAATCGGTTTCACCCTCCAATAATGCATATCATTATGCATTGGTAATATCAGATCGCTATGAAACAAAATTTTCTTTGTCTGATCGCCCTTATGGCATCATTCACAATTTATGGCCAATGGACCTGGCAAAACCCCTGCCCTCAAGGCAACCACCTTTATGGTGTAGCATTTATTGATACAAGCACAGGTTGGGCTGTTGGCCACTTTGGCACGATTATACACACCAATGATGGTGGACAAACCTGGTCGGAGCAGCAGAGCGGCACAACCGCCAGATTGAGATGTGTATTCTTTACGGATTCAAGGAATGGATGGGCTGCCGGGTTGGATAGCACGATACTCCATACAAATGACGGAGGACTTTCCTGGTTACCGGAAACGAGCGGCACAAGCAGCAGGTTCAGAAAATTATTCTTCACAGATTCCCTGACAGGCTGGGTAGCCGGCAGCCGTGGTGCCATCCTGCACACGATGAATGGTGGACAAACCTGGATGACTCAGCATGCTGATAGCGGTTATCATTTAAACTGTACATGGTTCCTTGATAATCAGACAGGATGGGCCGTGGGTGGAGGAGGCTGGGGCACTCCGCCGGCAAGTACCATCCTTTATACACAGGATGGTGGTGAAAACTGGGTTCCTCAGAATAGCAGCATTGATCAACAGGACAGTCCAACTACAGAAAATCTGAATGACATCTGTTTTGCCGATACTTTAAATGGCTGGGCAGCCGGAAATGCAGGGCTCATTCTGCATACCACTGACGGTGGACAATCCTGGACTATCCAGGACAGTACTGATGTAAGTTTCCTGGATCTGGATGTAATTGACCAGCATCATGTTTTTGGGGTGGGATATTCCGGTCAGATCAAGGCTACCAGCGATGCGGGCAATAACTGGTCATTTCTGATGCATGGTACCAGGCATGCATTCATTGATGTCTTCTTTCTGGACGATAAAAAAGGATGGACCTGCGGAATGGAGGGACTCATATGGCATACCCGCGATGGCGGGAGCAACTGGATCGAGCAGTCATTCTTCAAAGCCGACTGGTTGCAGGGCATCTTCTTTTCCGATCCGGAAAATGGATGGGCTGTAGGCTCCGCAGGTACAATTCTGCATACATCCGACAGTGGAATCAATTGGGATTACCAGTCCTCGCCTTATGATGGCTGGCTTGAATCTGTCTGTTTCATCAATGATTCAACCGGATGGATTGCCGGACAGAACGGGATCATCCTCTATACTGAAGATGCCGGTATGAACTGGTCCTACCAGCCCACCTATATTCCAAATATGCTGAAAAGCATTCAATTTGTTAATGATACCACAGGTTATGCTGTAGGTGAGCATGGAACCATCCTGTTCACAACAGATGGGGGCAACAGCTGGTTGCCCCAGATGAGCGGTACAACCGACACCCTGGAATCCGTCAGTTTTGCAGACGATGATATTGGATGGATAGCCGGCCAGAATGGGACTGTTCTCCATACAACGAATGGAGGTGTGAACTGGGAACGTGCTGAAAGTGGAATCACCAACTGGCTGAGAGGCATCCACTTTACGGATGCACTCACAGGCTGGGTGACCGGCCGCGGGGGTAAGATACTGCATACATCTGACGGCGGTGCCAACTGGATGGATGAGTCAATTACCGATATTGATTTGAATGATATTTTTATTACCGGCCTGAACCATGGCTGGGCAGTCGGAGACGGAGGAACAATATTGCATGGGGAAAATACGGGATTCGTCGGTATGGAAAATCTTTGGGCAACTCATTCAGCATTCATGGCCAAGGCTTATCCCAATCCTTTCAAAAACCACACCACCCTGTCATACGTTTTGTCAAAAAGCTCCGTGGTAAAGCTCACGGTGTATGACCTTACCGGACATACAATATCCAGATCATCACACGGAAAGCAAACAAGGGGTAGACATGAAATCATTTATGATGGTAAAGATTTACCATCAGGGATTTATTTTTTTAAGTTAAAAACCAGTGAACACATTCATACCCTTAAATTGTTCAAATTATAAACGCCTTCTGAAATATCAAGCAACCTTAAGGCCAGAAAATTCATCTAAAAGGAAAGACGCAACCATCATGAAAGGGATGATCATATTTTCAGGGATTCTTGCAGTCATCATTTATACAGGCTGTGAAACAGATCTTAATTTAAAAAGTACACTTATTCTGAATGATACCATTGAACTGGCAAATTTTGAAACCAGGTATAATTACGAAAAAAACTTGACTCTCAGGATGGATTCTGTCCTGAGTGATTCCAGGTGTCCATCCAACGTGGTATGTATCTGGGCGGGAAATGCCGAAGTGAGGTTTCTTTTCACTGTTGATAGTATCCAAACTGATTTTATTCTGAATACCCATGGCGGCAGTAATTTCAACACCGATACTGTGATCAGCGGGTATGAGATCAAATTGCTGAAATTGTCTCCTTATCCCGAGGATCCGGGGGAGATCCTGCAGATGGAATACCACTCGGAAATTATAATTTCTGACACTTCGGCATCCCCATGATCAAAAAACAAAATGCTTACGGTAAGCCTTGAACAAATATCCGGAATTGCAACACCTTTTGCCATTTCCTTTGTAACCAGCATAAACACGGAAGCCATAAAGACCAGCAGACTCTTCGGTCCGGAATTCTGAAGGCTGTCTTGGAACTTGATCATCAGATAGGCAAAGAAATACATGAAAAAGAACAGGAAGCCGAACATATTAAATGTAAAAAGCTATTTATAGTTGTCCTTAAGATATGGATGAATGATGAGTTCAGGGTACCGATATTGTTATACTTGCAAAGATATTTATCTTTGTGGCGATTTATTAAAACAGCAATGCGATGATGTCAAAACTTAATAACACATTGACCATAATCATACTCACGGCACTGATCAGCGCCTGTACGAACCCAAACTCCAGGAAATCACTAAAGGAGGCTGATATACACGAGGTAACTGTAGAGGAGGTATTGCATGCAGCCGGATATACCTATCTGCTTGTTGCTGAAGGTAGAAAGGAGCAATGGATTGCAGTTCCCGAGATGGAAGCTGATCCTGAGGCAACCTATTACTACCAGGGTGGTTTGAAAATGACTGATTTCAAAAGCAGGGAACTGGACAGGGTCTTTGAGTCTGTCATATTCCTGGAGCAAATCAGCCTGGAGCCTCCCTTATCCCAGGAAATTGCTTCTCTTTCTATGGCTCATTCGGAAACCATACCGGTTGAAAAGCTTAATATTTCGGTAGCTGTTGCCCGCGAGGGCATCACCATAGCAGAATTGATTTCAGGGAAAAAATCATTCGATGGTAAACGGGTGAAAATCCGGGGACAGGTGACTAAATTCAATCCTGACATCATGGATAAGAACTGGATCCATCTCCAGGACGGGACTGAACATGACGGTAAGTTTGACCTTACCGTTACCTCAGACATTACCGCTGACACAGGTGAAGTCTATACTTTTGAGGGTACCATCGCCCTTGATAAGGATTTCGGATTCGGATATTTCTATGAGATCATCATGGAAGATGCAGTAATCACAGACTGAATCCAACCCTGGCTATACCATATAATTATGCTTTCTGATGCCGGCCGTTGCTACTTGATCATATACAATGCAAGGTTTACCTCATCCTTTATATAAATCCTGTTTCCGGTAACAACCGGATGTGCATATGTTGGTGTGTCAGCAATTTTGATCCTGGCCAGTTCTGTATATTTATCTTCAACAGGTTCAATAACAATCAATTCAGCACTGCTTGGCAGGGCCAATATAACCTGACCGGCGTCAAGAATGGCTGCAAAACCGCCACGATCATTTTTGAGTGTATCCACCCATGCTGTTTCTCCGTTTTGGGCATTGAGACAAAAGAGATTACCCATATTGGAATAGCCAAAGAGCAGGTCATCTTTAAGTACGGGTGTATTGAATTGTACCCCAAGCTCTGTATTGGTCCATTGTTCCACAGGGGCAAAACCATCCCCCTGCTTTTCGATTTTTACAGCCGTCGTGCCCCGGCCGGCACCTGTGAAGATAACGGTTTGTCCATCAACAATCGGCGTTGCCGCGTTATATGCCCTCCGCTGGGGTGGAAATGGCAGTTTCCACAGTTGCTTCCCATTTGAGGCATCAACCCCCACAATGCTTTTTTCAGTGAGAGTCACGATCTGTTTAGTCCCGGCCACTGATAACAGCACCGGTGAGGCATAGTCCGGCCCCTCTACTGCCCAACGCCAAATCTCGTCTCCGGTATCCAGGTTATAGGAAATGATCGCTCCGTTACCTGCTCCGCCCAGCTGGGCAATGCACATGCCGTCAACAATCATGGGTGACATGGCTGTGAAAAACATTGGTACAACCCCTGGGAATGGATCTTTACGCCATACTAGTTCTCCGGTGGAAGCGTCCAAACAGGAAAGTATTCCTCCTACACCAAGTGTAACGATCTTTCCCCCTTCCACGACCGGTGAACTCCTGGGACCGGGATGCCTTGCAGCTGCTCCGGTTACTTCTTGAGCCTCGTAATCATACCGCCACAATACCTTTCCGCTTTCCTTATCCAGGCATAAGACAACTTCACTTGCATTCTGACGGGTGAAAGCATAGAGATGGTTTCCTGCAAGAGCAGGTGTGGCATCCCCGGCACCAACATTGACTTTCCATTTTAATGTAAATGCTTCGGGCCAGATCTCAGGTGTTGTAAAACCGGTTACCTCGCCATCCCTGTCTGTTCCACGCCACTGGGGCCAGTCCTGCGCAGAAGCACAGGTAAAACCAGACAGAATCAGGGTAGTCATGATCATGCTGATAAACAATTTTGTGTTTTTCATTCTACCACAGTTTTAGTTTTCTGACTGATAATTAAATGTTGTAAGTGTTGAATGATTATTTAACTCTTGTGAACCTGTTATACCAGGTATTTATCAAACTTTCCCAAAACTCATCCTCTTCATCTGCTCGCTTTGTAGCTTGCTTGTATAACTCATGATTATGGATGGTATCATAGATAGCCTGGTCGGGCCAGTAACCTTCTATCATAAATCTGAAATCCAGTGCTGAATCACTCTGGACCAACCATAATTTATATCCTGCATCCGGATATCCAATTGAATCGATTGCCTCATTTATTCGTTCCAATGATGCCATTACCTCGTTTGGATCAATCATCAAGGAATCGCTCCAGAGGGATACACTCTTCAGGGTGTTTTCAATTTTTACAGCGGTAGATTCTTCTTTCGGGGGAGTACAGGAAAAAACAAAAAGAAGAATTAGAGAAACTACAAGGAAAAGAGTTGTTTTCATAATCTTTTAGTTTTTAATGTCCCGGAAATTAATTAGCATTCCAAAGTTAGGTTACTTAAAGATCAATTTCAATTCACTTTTAAACAGTTTGCTGATGTGGAAAAAATACTGGATTAATTCAATGTTAACCTTTGATCTCATCAGACTTGGGTCTCTGTGATGGGTTCTGTATCTTATTCCAAAGTCTTCCATAATTCAAATGGATTGAACAACCCATAATCCATCAGGTGATACTGATCCATCCCTGGTTGGTTTTCCGGGGCTATGTTCCAGTCATGCGGTCCATTGATCCACTTGTTATTGTCCTCATAGAAGTAGCCGAATGTATTTTTAAGGCTACCCACGATCCGGACGGAAATCTCATTTTCCCCATCTGCAAGCAGTTGTGTTATGGCCAGTTCCTCGGGTGGCCAGGCAATGATCCCGGCTTCCGTGCCATTTACCTGAACTTCAGCCAGTGTACCATTCCAGCCTGTCAGTTTCACTTTGAAAGTGGCATTTCCTTTTTCTATGACATATTTCTGT
>LJUP01000380.1 GCA_001303955.1 Bacteroides sp. SM23_62
GATCTGGATTGCGAACAATGTGATGATGGCATTGATAACGATGGAGATGGGAAGATTGACTGCGCAGATGAGGACTGTGATGGTTTTGAACGTGGGCCGTGTGATACAGGGCAGCCTGGTGTGTGTGCTGATGGAACCTTGAAGTGTGAAGAATTGAGTGAGCAATGTGTACAAATTACCCGTGCTAAACCTGAAATATGTGATGATGGATTAGATAATGACTGCGACGGGTTAACAGATAGTAATGATCAAAGTTGTAAGTTGCCCCCCAAAGTAGCTCACTATGAAGTTTTAGATACGGGTTTTTCGATTAGTACCACTCGTCGCCACGAGTGGAATCCGTATAGCATGTATTACAACCCTATTGATAACGATTTTTTTGTCTCCTGGCGTACGAGTGGGAAACTGAGAGACGATTGTGATCCAGGTGATAACTATGAGTGTACCTATTCATTTAACAGCGTTCACGCCGCGAAGATATCGCCAGAGGGTGAAATCCTAACAGAAATTACCATAAGTCCACCTGAGGGGGGTCCAGTTGATAATGTATCGTTTAAGGAGCTCCCAAGGCATGCTCATAACATTTTTACCAACGAGTACATGATACTTTATGGCATCTCATATGGGCCAGACCCATATGCTAATGATCCCTACTATGTCAAAATAGACAATGTTGGAAAGATTCTGTACGGACCTGAAAGATTGTATCCATCTCCCTGGAATCTATCCTTCACAAATATAGCTTTCAATACTGTAAGAAGAGAATATATGGTGGTCTGTGTTGACAGAAACATTTTCAGTGAAACTTCAGATAACGTTGGTTTTATTTTGGATGAGGACGGTGGTATAGTCAAGGGACCATTTAATGCCGGTACCGGGGACGGGTTTATTTATACCTATTTCATAGAATACAATCCAAATGATGATACCTATCTCCTTAATTGGGAAGATTTCAGGAATGCAACTGGTGCGTGGTTTTTGGGACCAAGTGATATTTACGGTTGCCTGTTGGATGGTGATGGGAATGTGATTACCGAAATTCCTACAATGGATGACACGGGTATGCCAGATGAAGGACTAAGTCAGTGGAGACCGGACCAAGCCTACAATCCTGATAGGAATGAATGGCTAGTCTGTTGGGCTGATTTAAGACCTTCGTTAGACGGACCTGGTTTAATGGGAAGAATTCTTAATGGGGATGGAAGTTTTAAAGGGGATCCTTTCATTATTGTTGATGCCCCAGGGAGTCAGGGTTTTCAAGAGATTGAATATGTCCAAGAGAAGAAAATGTATTTTGTTGTATGGCAAGATGCCAGAGACTATATACCCGCCCCTGAAGATCCTCCTTGGGTGAGCATGAACGATATATACGGCAAATGGCTGGATGGGGAAACAGGACTCCCCATAGGGCCTGATATTCTTATTTTTAAGGGAGAAGGTGATCAATCGATGGTTACATTCGATTACAGTCCTCTTATGGATAGGTTTCTCATTGCATGGTGGGAATTCAATGTGGAGAATGATTATGAACCTATACCAGATGTGTGGGGCGCAGACCCCTTATGGCACATACCCATGGCTCTGTTAAGTGGTGGCATGGACATCAGGGGTGCAGTTTACGGATCACCATCTTTCCTCTCCGGTCAAGTTATTGAAGAGGGGACAGGAAACCCAGTAGAAGATGCATGGACACTGGTTATTGGGCCTTCATTTCCTGCATTAAAGAAAACCAATGTGGGAGGCTGGTTCAATGTAGTGAAGAAACTCCAACCAGCGGGAATATATCTGGTTATGGTATTTAAGCCTGGGTATCACGTTGCTATGAAAGTTGTGAATTATACAGGTGAGCCACTTCAAGAGACCTTAGAGGTGAATAAATTGTGGTAAAGTTGTGCACAGAAACTTTTTAATTAATCTAACGGGGCAGCCGGGCTTTTTAAAAAGTTGTCAATTTTGGAGGTAGCCGTTTATGAATAATCAAGAAAGCAACAAAATAATAAAAGCCAAAAGGGTATTTTCCCGCAGGGATTTTCTCACATATTCCGGGATTGTTGTTATTGGCGTGGGAGTCAGGGGTTGTGTAGTGTACGATGGTGAAATTGAAGACTCCCAGGGATACCTTATTGTCGATACAAAGAAATGCCAGGGTTGCCTGACATGTATGCTTGCCTGCTCTTTGGTGCATGAAGGTTATGAGAGCCTGTCGCTTGCAAGGATACAAGTTGTACAAAACCCCTTTGAGAACTTTCCCGATGACATAAACATAGCTCAGTGCAGACAGTGCGTTGATCCAGTCTGTATTGAAGCTTGTCCAACCAGAGCGCTTCATGCTGACAAGGAGAACGGGTATGTGAGAACAGTGGACAAGAATAAATGCATAGGCTGGCTCGGCTGTAGGGCATGTGTTACCGCATGCCCCTATGAGCCGGGAAGGTCCATTTGGAATTTTCAGAAAGGTCACGCCCAAAAATGCGATCTATGTGCAAACGCAGGCTTTTGGGACGAGCAGGGGGGGCTTGAAGGAAAGCAGGCCTGTGTAGAACTCTGCCCTATGAAGGCAATAAAATTCACGACCGAAGTACCTGAGCAGTTGGGAGATGAGGGATACAATGTAAATCTTCGGGATGAAATCTGGGAAGCACTGGGGTACCCCACGGATTAACATGTTATGGCAATTAATTTCTAGACTCAACCCCCAACAGCACTTTCTTTGTCAAATGGGTTCTTCATTATAAAACAAAATTGAGGGAAGCATTATGAGTGGATATACGGGAAAAATTTTACGAATCAATCTTACCTCTAGAAAGGTATCATCCCTTAATACTAGGAACTATGAACAGTGGGGAGGAGGTCATGGAATCGGCTCAGCGCTGTTTTGGGATCTTGTCAAGGATAAAACAATAAGCGGCTTTGACCCCGCCAATGTGGTTACCATTATGACATCTCCTCTCACCGGTACTATGGCCGTCGGTGCCACCGCCAGAACAGAGGTCCAGGGAATCGGAGTGCAGTTGTATCCCTTCGAATGGTTTACCCGCAGTGGCTTTGGCGGTAGGTTCGGGCCAATGCTGAAGTTTGCAGGCTGGGACGGGGTGGTGATCGAGGGTAAGGCAGAAAGCCCGGTCTGGGTCGATATCCGGGATGGAAATGTGCGGATAAAAGATGCAAATTCTTTATGGGGCCTTGATACCTGGCAAACACAGGAGAAAATCTGGCAGGAGGTAAGCGGGGGAAATGACTATGGAGGTTGGATAAAAACTGGATTTAGGGGAGAGAGAAGCACGCAGCGACCGGCAGTGTTAACCATTGGTCCTGCCGGTGAAAGCTTATGTAGGGTTGCCTCTCTGATTCATGATGCTGGAAACGCATCGGGACAGGGCGGATTTGGTGGTGTATGGGGCTCCAAGAACCTGAAGGCAATCAGCGTGATAGGAACGGGAAATATCGCTGTTGCCGATCCCAATGCCTTAATTGAAGCCCGATTATGGGCAATGGAAAACTACACATTTCCCCTGGATGAGTTTAATGCTTCAAAGAGTATATGGGCAACCATGCCTTCGAATTTCAGGTCGTTTCCTTTACCTATGGTTACCTGGGGGAGACCGCAGCAGTCCAGGCCCCAGGCGTGCATGGGTTGTCAGGCCGCCTGCCGTAGCAGGTATGACACCGGTTTTGGCAATGAATCAAGCTGCAAGGAAACTAGTTTTTACATCGCTCCTGCATATGGCGGGGGACAGGTACATCGCTTGATTTCATCACTCCCTACTGCAGGGGGACCTAGCGAAATTCTAAACAAGCTCTATTCCAGTG
Source organism: Bacteroides sp. SM23_62 (assembly GCA_001303955.1). Lineage (GTDB taxonomy): Bacteria > Bacteroidota > Bacteroidia > Bacteroidales > SM23-62 > SM23-62. The sequence goes on from LJUP01000380.1 coordinate 3,811, forward strand.
AGACACCGGACGTCGCAAAACAGGCAGCGGATTTAGCCCAGAAGTACGGAATAAATACCGGCGAGCTTGAGACAGGTATCCCTTATATGAGAGACCTGTATAAGATGGGTGTCCTTGGCCCGGGCAAACAAATCGACTGTGATCTTCCTTTCGATGAATACGGAAATTATGATTTTGTGGAAAAATTGATGAGGATGATTTCCTACCGGGAGGGGATCGGGGATGATATGGCCGAAGGGTTCTGTCGAGCAGCCGAGCGATGGGGCAGGTTAGAAGAAGATCTCACCACAGGGTTACTTAATAATTGCCACTGGGGAATGGGGATGCATTTTGATCCAAGGACACAGGTTGAATGGGGATACGGCAGCATTTTGGGAGACAGGGACATAAATGAACATGGATTTTGTCCCTTATATATGATACCGACTGTTGCACAATTTGTGTTGCCTGGCGGTGTACCGGTGTCAGCCGAAGAATTTGTAAAAATATTTTCCGATAGGATGGTACCATTTGAAGATGATCCCTTGATGCTTAATTACAGTGATGCGAATATGTATTCGGAGCACATTGCCAAGCTTGTGGCCTGGCACAGGTATTATAGCAGGTTCTGGATACAATCTATTCTTTTTTGTGATACCCAGTATCCTGACTTTTTCAATTGGGCGGCTCAGGATTATAAGGGGATTACCGGTGAAGGAGAGCCAAAATTCTTTAACGCGGTAACCGGCAAGAACCTTAGTTTTGCTGACGGCATTGAGCTTGGTAGGAAAATCTGGAACCTTGATAATGCAATCTGGACCTTGCAGGGCAGGCACAGGGATGATGTGCAATTTGCCGATTATATTTATGAAGTATCCTCAGCCAAATTAGGTGCGTTCACCATGCCGGTAAACGAAAATGGAGAGTGGGAATATGCTACCGTAGGCCCAAGAAGTATTGACCGGACAAAATTTGAGGAATTTAAAACCAGATACTATGAGTTAGAAGGATGGGGTGCGGAAACAGGCTGGCCCACCAGGAGCACGCTGGAGTCTCTTGGACTGGAAAGTGTTGCTGATGAACTTGAAGATAAAGGAAAGTTGGGTAAGGAATAAACCATGGAAAACCTATCAACACCATCAAAGAAAATCATTTCACAGATACTGCAAGAGGTGGATTTTAAGGACCGCATTATTGGATACTCCGTGAATTTTCGATCAGGACCATATCGCATATCCATTTACAGCCTCGAAGAAGTTTTTTCATTGCTCAATGCTCCCCATCCTCAGATCGATTTCAACCAGTTGGCAATGTGGGTGCGTGATGTCATACAGGATGAAGAACTGGCTGACAGGATAAAAACGGTTATTGTGCATACAACAAGCAGCCGGGACACAGCACTTCGAATCAGGGACCTTATTGGATGGAGGCTGATTCAGTGTAAACGTTTATGTTACCACTCGTAAGGTGTGTAAATAGTGTTTTTGAGGTTAATTTGGAGAAAGGAGGAAACAA
>LJUP01000381.1 GCA_001303955.1 Bacteroides sp. SM23_62
CATTGCGATCACAAAAGAGCTTTCGCCGGCACTGGTGCGGTGGGGTGGCTGTTTTGTTTCCTACTACCGGTGGAAAGAAGGAATTGGCCCGATGGAACAGCGCAGGCCCATGATCAATCAACTCTGGGGAGGAATATATAATAATCAGGTCGGTACAGCTGAATTTGCAGATTTCTGCCGGCAGGTGGGAGCAGACCCATTGATCTGCGTGAATTTTGAATCGGACGGACGACAAAAATGGGCCCGTCCTCTCAAAGGAGGCAACCGTTCCGGGAATGCCCAGGAGGCTGCTGAATGGGTTGACTATTGCAATAATCCCGATAATGCGTTGAGAATAAGCCACGGTCATAAGGAACCATTTAATATAAAAATGTGGCAACTGGGCAATGAAACATCCTATGATCCGAACGGATTTGATTGTGAGACAGCAGGTAAAAAAACGGTTGAGTTTGCCAGAGCGATGAGAAAAGCTGATCCGGACATACAACTGATCGGTTGGGGAGATAGCGGATGGGCAAGGCAGATGTATGAGTATGCCGGAGAACATTTACAATATCTTGCATTCCATAATGGATACGGACCCGGAGGTGAAGCATCGCCTCTCAGGGGCATCGAGTACAGAAAAGACTGGGACAGAACCTGGGCATATTTCATGGAGTCTTATAAACAACCGGAAAAGAAGATATTGGACATGAGGGAACAGACAGATGATCTGGATATACCGCTTGCCATTACCGAGGGACATTTTTTCCTTCCCGGAAGGAACCGGTGTGAAGCACTGTCAACATGGGCAGCAGGTGTTTCCAATGCCAGGATCCTGAATATGTTTGAGCGGAACGGAGACAGGATCAAGATTGCCACCATGGCGGATTTTTGTGGTACCCGCTGGCAGAATAATGCCATCATGATGCCTGTACCCGGAGGAAATTCATTCATGATGCCCGTTGCGATGATCATGCATCTTTACCGGAAATATACCGGTAATAATGCCATTTCAGTCGAGGGTTCTCCGGATGACCTGGATGTGACGGCGAGCCGTTCCGGCAATCATATATACCTGCATGTGGTGAATACCAGCAGGACCGGGACTGTGACAGCCAATTTTAACATCGCAGGAATGGAACTGAAGACAGGGAAAGTGCATTATATTGCCCTGGATCCGGTCTATGAAGTGTTTGAACACAAACCCGAAATAACCCTGCCAAAATCCACCGATCTTCCGTCTGACAAGTCATGGACCTTCCCGGCAGCCAGCGTAAGTGCGGTGGAATTGAATGTTAAAGCTCCTTGATATAAATATTGGCGAACTGTATGTGGTCACCGTGATGCTGCAGGGCGATGGGGCCCTTTTGTGGAACTCCCTGCAGCTGAGCCTCCTTGATGACCGTAATGCCGTTCAGCTCGACCGTGATTTTGTCATCGATGGCAGTTATGATAAACCGGTTCCACTCACCCGGTTTGTGATCCGCACATAACATCGGCGTGGCAGCACGGCGGACCTCCTCCGGCATATCCTGGTCGGTCCGGTAACCCCAGATCTCGCCGGAGCCTACCGGCCAGTTCCAGATGTTGATCTGGCACTTGGAAGTGCCGCGCAGATAGATACCGCTGTCGCCTGCATCCAGTACAGAAGCGGTAATCCCATTTCCTTCCGCATCCTTTGCCTGATCGCCATTGGGAAGGATTACCGGGACTTCCTGGGGGACCGGCTTATCGGGCTGGCACCAGTCCACCATGAGCATAAAATTACCGTATTCTTTTTCCGTCCACAAATTCTTGTCTTCACCTTCAGCAGTGCTTTGACCATCATAATCCAGTATCCAGTCCATGGCCTGCCAGTGCCCCTTATTACCCTCTACCTGTTTCCAGCCACGCAGGTCCAGACCGTTATACAGGGACACAAATCCCTGACCTGCAGTGCCTGTTACTTCCAAGGGCGGATTTGTACCAGGCAGTTCCTTTATCCGGATGTTGCGGAAATGAATCTCACTGCCCTCCGATTCCAGGCAGATATATCCTTTTCTCGGATTCGTGTGGAATGCGCGTGTGACCACCTGGCCGTTGACTGCCAGCGTGATCATCCCGTCACGGCTTTCAACCCGGTAGTGGTTCCACTCGCCGGCCGGCTTGTTCCTTTCAGCGGTGGGATACGAGCGCATCCAGGCTTTTTCAAGATCTGAGTTATCCGGGGTCAGTGTCGCTCCCTGTATGGCAAACACATCCCCGTGGTTGCCGTCCATAATCTGGATCTCGATGGACCGGGTAAAGGGTTCACCCGGCGCTGTCAGTGCGTCTGAGTGAACGAACAATCCCGCATTACCTCCTGCTGCCAAATGACGCCATTCCAGTTCCAGGATATAATTTTCATACTGTTTTACCGTGCGCATAACCCCTTTGGGGATACCAGTACACACGATCATCTGGTCGCGTGCCGTCCATGTCTCCGGGGCACAGTTCACGTTCACCCAGCCTGCCAGGTCCGCGCCGTTAAACAGGGGCACAAATCCTTCTTCCTGCTGTGCCGTTGTCCCGGCAGACGTCAGCAAAACAAGAACGATGACCGGAAATAAAAAATGTATATGTTTCATTGGATTATGATTATATCAATTCTGTAACACCTGGCATTGGCACAGGCATATCCGGCAGATCACCAAACTCCATTTCCCCGGGGGTCAGATCGAGTTTCGATGCGTTCATGGCCCAGTCCCAATTTAACGCCCGTCCCGTATAGGCACTCATTCTTCCAAAAATCGCGGTCATGGTGCTTTCGGCAATCTGGCGGCCTTCGTTCAGGGGTTTTGCGTTACGTATACTATCGATCATTTCGGAAAATTGGAGCACGGAGGGATTCGGTTTTTCTCCCTTGAATTCCCACGGGTTTGCTCCTTTGATAATGCCGTTCCCGCCATAAAGATAGACCGATCCCTGTGTACCAGTCACCCTTTGATCGGAGCGATAGGTGAATTTATCAATCTGGGTTCCGATATATTCAATCCGCACATCGTTGGGATATTCATATTCCACAGCAAAATGGTCGTACAAATTTCCGTATTTCTTTTCGGTGCGCACCTGCCGGCCGCCGACGCCCATGCATTTCACCGGATGGGACTGCAATATCCAGTTCATGATATCCAGGTTATGAACGTGCATTTCTGTAATAAAATCACCCGACAACCATGTCCAGAACAACCAGCGGCGAATGTGGTATTCCATTTCCGACCATTCCGGTTTTCTGGATTCTTCTTCGGTCCTCCAGTCACGCATGGCACCGCCTGCACGCACAACCTGACCGCCGGTAATATCACCTATGTCGCCGTTGTGAATTCTTTGGATGGTTTCACGATAGGACAGCATCCTGCGTGACTGCGTACCGGCAACAAGGGCCAATCCCTTTTCCATGGCCATATCGGAACTTCCGATCACCGAACGTACACCGACCGGATCTACCGCGACCGGTTTCTCCATGAAAACATGTTTTCCGGCCTCCACTGCGGCACGAAGGTGTTTCGGGCGGAAAAACGGCGGTGATGTAAGGATAACCATGTCCACATCGCTTGCAATGACCTTTTTGTAGGCATCAAAACCAACAAAAGTCGTTTCCGGAGTAACCTTGTAAATATCCTTGACAGACAGTCCGCGTTCTTGCAGGTTTGTTTTAATTCTCTCCGGAGCGGAACCAACGTGGTCCTCAAAAAGATCACCGATGGCAACCAGTTCTACTCCCGGTGAGGATTGGGCACAATCGATTATACCCGCCCCGGTACCGCGGCCACCGCACCCGATCAAGCCGACCTTGATCTTATCCGGTGTTTTTCCATATAACATCCCATTTGAGATCAGCAGGGCCGCTGCGCCACCCTGTGCGGACTTTTTAATAAAACCCCTGCGGGTCAGCTGATTTTTGCTCTTAACGGATCTTTTATTCATTATTCCTCCTTTAGATTTTGGATTGATAATTAGCTATTCGGTAAATCATTACCAATTTATGAAAAATTCATATACCATGGCTTAAATTTTCAGTCCTGGTTAAAAAGCCCGGGCTGCACGCACATAGTTTGTGCCGCTTTTGGTGTACATGCTAACACCACCACTCGTAAAGCTCACTATCCACGAGACGCCATTATTGACCTCGGTAGAACTCCAATAAAAAGCACTGACAAATTCAGTTCCACCATGTGCGGTTGCTGTGGCATTAATGTTTGCCATATTCTGGTACATAAGCATCAATTCTTCTCTTGAGGGTAAATACCAGTCGCCATAGGTTTTTCCACCTTCGGTAATTTGCAATTCATTACAGATACGGGCGGCATAAGTTGTACCATCATCACCAATGGCTACATGAGCTGCAATAATTATGGCCGTGTTGGTTTCTCCGGAAAAAGGTCCATTTCCTTTAGCTTGGGTATCTCCAGAAGTTCCGGCATACCATCTTACGCCTGAGCTTTGATCCTCTTTGGCACAAATTAAACCGTGCTCACCGGTTTCATCCAGCCAGAATATGATACCACCACCATAGAATTCACCAATATAATGTCCTGGATAAGGATTACCGTTTTTATATAGTGAACCGGTGAAATTGATGTCTCCTGTAACGTCTAATTCATAAGCCGGATCCTCCAGTCCTATGCCGACATTGCCGCCGTATGGATTCATGCTCAGATCTCCACCGGCGAAATCGTTAACGTTTTGCAGGCGCAGGTCATCATCGCTGTCGTCATACCATAAATAAGCTTTGAAATTGTCTGCCTCATAGAAAGATATAAAAGTATCTTCCCCGGAAGGAGAAGAAATGGATAGCTGACCCCTGCTTTCAGTTGGTGAACCATCTACATGAAGATGGGTTGCAGGATCCGGTTCTCCGATACCCACACTGCCGCTACCCGTAACGTATACACCCTCATCTCCGCCATCTCCTGACAACCAGTTGCCACTCAGCCTGATATTTTCGGTGGCTGTATGATTGCCCAGATCATCACCCGTTCCGCCGGATGAGGAAATAGTGATGGTGTTATTGACATCATCGGGTGTAATGGTTACGTTGCTCCCGGCAACCAGGTCAATATCACCACCGTCATTGGAGACACCATCCACACTGCTGAGAATAGCAGTACCGGACCAGTGACTGTTGTTAACGGTATTGAGCGTAGCCAGTGAACCCAGTTCCAATGATGTCCTTCCTGTTGCAGCATCCAGCCCGGATGATCCTCCATTCCATTTCAGCCTGTCTGTATGGGCAGTATTCCAATTGGTGATGTCACCAGGAAGGATACTACTGGTAATGTGAGAACT